>JAYVKQ010000415.1:0-8590 GCA_043768285.1 Saprospiraceae bacterium
GATTGTTGCAGCAGTTTCGGGTGGGGAAGGAACAAGTTCTTTCCAATGGCAACGCAATATAGCGGGCATTTGGACAAATACGGGTAGTAATTCTGCCTCATTTACCACACCTACTTTAACGGCTAATGCTGATTTTAGGGTGATTGTGACCCAATCGGGTGCGGGATGTGGTGTAACGAGTACGAGCTTTACAGTCACCGTTGTAGCTGACCCCTCCGTAAATATTACAGGTACAGCGACAATCTGTTCGGGTGGCAATACCACTTTAACGGCAAATGTCTCTGGCGGCGGCGGTACAGCGAGTTACCAATGGCAACAAAATATGTCGGGGACTTGGACGAATGTCGGCACAAATAGCCAAACCTATAATACGGGTGTTTTGACTTCAAATACAGATTATCACGTTGTTATCACGCAGTCTGGAACAGATTGTGCTAATATTAGTGGTGCGTTTACCGTCAATGTTGTCTCAGATCCAACCGTTACAATTAGCGGCTCATCATCTATCTGCGCCAGTGGTTCTACAACTTTAACGGCGAATGTATCGGGAGGAACAGGCACAGCTTCTTATCAATGGCAACAATATATAGGCAGTACGTGGACAAATGTAGGAACAAACAGTATCAACTATATCACGCCTATTATTTCATCTAATACAGATTTTCGGGTCATCATAACCCAAACAGGCAGTGATTGCGGTACAACGAGTGGTGCTTATTCCGTAACAATTGTCGCGGCACCAACTGTTTCTATCACGGGCGTTTCTACGATTTGCTCAGGCGGCACTACCGATTTGACGGCTAATGTGACGGGCGGTGGCGGGTCAAATACCTACCAATGGCAACAATTTATATCTGGAACTTGGACGAATGTGGGTACAAATAGTACAACTTATGCAACTTCAGCTTTAACAGGTACTACCGATTTTCGTGTAGTGATTACGCAATCGGGTATCAGTTGCGGTGTAACAAGTTCAGCTTATTCAGTTACGACTTTGACAGACCCCTCAGTATCCATAACTGCAACAATGTCAAACATTTGTACGGGTGGCACTACTGTTTTAACGGCGAATGTTTCGGGCGGTTCGGGTACAATTACGTATCAGTGGCAACAAAATATAGCCAGTATTTGGACAAATGTGGGCACAAACAGTAATATCTATTCTACAGATGTTTTGACTTCAAATACCAATTATCGCTTACTTATTACGCAAGATGTCAGTGGTTGCGGCAATACAAGCGCAACATTTGCTGTAACTGTTGTGGCTGATCCCTCAGTATCCGTCAGCTCAACTATGGCAACGATATGTACAGGTGGCTCTACCGTATTAACGGCGAATGTGACGGGTGGCTCTGGTACGATTACCTACCAATGGCAGCAAAATGTAGCAGGTGTTTGGAATAATGTAGGTTCAAACAGCAATACTTATACTACGGCGGCTTTGACCGTAAATACCAATTATCGTTTAGTCGTCACGCAATCGAATAGCGATTGTGCCAGCACAAGTAGTGCCTTTACTGTTACGGTTGTAGGTGACCCCTCAGTATCTTTTACGGGTATGTCTATAATTTGCACTGGTGGTTCTACCGTTTTGACGGCGAATGTATCGGGTGGTTCGGGTACAATTACCTATCAGTGGCAGCAAAACATAGCAGGGTCGTGGTCAGATGTAGGGTCAAATAGTGCCAATTTAACCACTGCAGCTTTAGCATCAAATACCGATTATCGCGTACTCATTACCCAAACGGGCAGCGATTGTAGTGTCACGAGTGGGACATTCACAGTGACGGTTGTGTCTGACCCCTCAGTATCTATTGCCGGCTATGCCAATATTTGTTCGGGCGGTACAACGACTTTAACCGCTACCGTCACCGATGGCATGGGCACACCCACCTACCAATGGCAGCAAAATGTATCGGGTACATGGACAAATATAGGGTCAAACAGCTCTAATTTTACAACGCCCGCTTTGTTTTCAGATAAAGAATATCGCGTACTTATCACCCAATCGGGTTTAGGTTGTGGTTCTACAAGCAATAGTTTTAATGTGACGGTTTCGCCCCCAATAACAGCTTCAACATCCGTTAACAATGCCATCATATGTAGTGGTGGCACAGCAACACTTTCGATAAATGTTACAGGTGGAGCGGGTACTTTCAGTTACCAATGGCAATCCAGCCCCAACGGTAGCTCTTGGACGAATATGACAGGGGAAACAGGTTTGACAGTTATAGCACCAAATAGTGTTGTTGGTACGACCTATTACCGCAATATGATAACAGCATCGGGCAATGGCTGCGGTTCAGTTCCCAGCGCATACACGAGTGTGCAAGTGGTTGCTGACCCAAGTATTTCGACACAACCGACGGGTTTTACAGAATGTATAGGTGGCACGCGTCCATTATCCGTGACTGCAACGGGTGGCACGACCCTCCTCTACCAATGGCAAAGTAGTTCTGATAATACAACATTTACAGATTTAATAGGTGAGAATAATGCAACCTATACGCCACCAAGTGCTGCGGTATCACAAATGTATTATCGGGTAAATGTTACGGCAAGCAGTTCTGGTTGCGATACGCGCACCTCTAATGCAGTTGCCGTGAATGTGGTATCAGACCCAACGGTCAGTGTAACAGTCTCAGTACCAACATTATGTCAAGGCGGTAGTACAGTATTGAACGCCAATATGACGGACAACTCATCTTCGTGCACCCTCCAATGGCAATCCAGCAACGATGGCGTTATTTGGTCAAATTTAATAGGAGAAACCAACCCCAATTATACAACACCCGCTTTAAGTACGACAAAGCGATACAAAGTTATTCTCAATTGTAGCGGCAACGGGTGCTGTAACTAAGGAACGATAAATTAATTCTACTTTCGCACTCTAATAATTTAAAAAATCCAAGCATGAAAAACTAATCATCGTTTTCAAGAGTGCCGAAGTAGAGCTAAATATTGGTATGAAATTAGACACAATACAAAAAACCATATACTCAATCGAAATACACCATCGTGTTTTAACCATTAAAAAAGCTCATTAAAACTATGCTAAAAGTATTGACTTCAACAGTGTTCTTATCCGTTATTTCTCTCCATACAAACAACGCACAAACCATATCTTCAGACATTATAGTGATTGCACCGTCCATTTCAATAGAAGTAGCAGGAGGCAATAAAAGTGTGAAAGAAGGCGATATATTGACCCTCAAAGCCAAAGGTGGTGATGACAGATCTGCCTATCAATGGCAAGTTAGCTCTGACAATAAAACGTGGATAAGCGTCCCAAAAGCGACAGGCAATGTTTTTGAAACAATGCCCATCGTACAAGGCACATATTTCCGCGTCGTCTGCAAACCTATTGACCCAACTGCCGATGCGTTAGTAGAAACAGTATCCAATACGGAAGAAGTGACTTTGGGAACGGCGGTGGCTTCTACTAAGAAAAAATAAAAACGTTATCGCCAAATTCATTTGGTAATGATAGTATAAAAAATCTCATAGGTGTAACAGCTTATGGGATTCTTTTTTTGTACCCCCTCAGTATTTTGAACTATCTCTGGAGAAAAATTTATATCCATTTATAAATTATATGTCAATAAAAAATGTTAAAAATACCATACAACAAAATGTTTTTATGTGATTGGAAAGTCTATATTTGCCTTTCGTAATCATACTAAAACGCACAATGATAACCAAACGTGACCAACTCTGGAAAGGGGCTTTTCGGATATTAATGCCTCAATTTGTACAATTTCATTTTCCTCATAAATATGCGGAAATAGATTGGAACAAGGGCGTAGAATATTTAGACAAAGAATTACACAAACTCCAATTGTCCGCCGTTGCCAATAATCGCATTGCCGATGTCTTGGTGAAGCTATATCTCAAAACGGGAGAAATTGTGTGGGTATTACTACACATCGAAATTCAAGGTTATCCTGATGAATATTTCGCATTGCGGATGCACCAAATGCGCTATCGGATAGAGGATTATTTTGGCGTAAATCCCGTTATGTTGTGCATTTTAACCGATGACGACCCTAATTTTCATCCCAAGGAATACGTAATTGATACTTGGGGAAAGGGATGCCACACAACGTTTCATACGTATAAAGTAATGCACAATCCACCATCTGAATATCCTGTTCAAGACACAGCAGTTGCCTTAATAATGGAAATAGCCTACAATGCAACGCAAACAAAGCGACTTCCCGATGATAAAATTATGGATTTATACATACCCATAGTCCGAAAGCTCATCAACGAAGGCTATAAAAAAGAAGAAATAAAACTCATTATTTCATTTATTGAAGCGCACGTAAAATTTGCAAATTCAGAAAATTATCGTAAATTTGAAAAAAATATTGACACCATGGTAAAATATGAAACAACCGAAGACATTTTAGCTCTTTTCGATACTGAAAAAAGATTGAAGAAGTTACAATTCTTAGAAGAACAAGAAGATGTAATGAAGGCGAACATTGAAAAACTGCGTATCCAAAGCGAACGAGAGCTAAGAAATACTCAACAAGCGCGTGCCAAAGCAGAGGAAGCGCGTGCCAAAGCAGAGGAGGAACGTACCAAAGCAGAGGAGGAACGTGCCAAAAAAGATAAAAGTGTACTATTGATGCTTAACCAAGGTATAACTATTGACCTGATTTCCAGAGTTGTGGGTATCACCGAAAATGAAATCGTGGATATCCAAACTCGTTATAAAGACAGTAATATATTAAAGGAATTGATGTAAAAAAAGGTGTCCATCAACATTAAGATGGACACCTTTTTTAATTTAAAACCCCTAAATAACTCACCAACTGAAATTCTTTTTTTTCCGCCCCACAAGTCGGACACTCATAATATGCCAAAGTCTCAAACTTGACCCCCTCCCTATTTTCATCATAAACCGTCCAACAACAAGCGCATTGGTACTGTTTTGAAGCCGTATTATTAGCGTCTGAAACAGTCCGTTTCACGCTTACTTTTGTGGATTGCCGTTCTTTTTCCTTCGTCAATTGCGCATAATATTTTTGAGAAAGATTAAACAATTCGTCTGCCAAACGCCATTTGGGTATGCCCAATTGGTGCGTTTTGCGCTTACGGGTATGCGGGTTAAAGTCTTCTGCATAAAAAATATCATATGTGCCAAGCGTACCAAATAGGTCAAAACCCCAATTGCCGATCTTAAAAAAAGGTTCTCGTCTGATAATCACTGAGCCAAAAACTTCTGATTTATGCCTTGTTTTAATGGCGAAAAGCAAACCAAATGTCCGTAAATCCATATCATTGAATTTTTTTACTAAAAACTGTTTAAGATTAAACCCTTTGGGGCTATCGTCTTCGGTTTGCCAATTGAGTTCTAAAGCCGCGTGGCGGACGTTTATATTGTGCTTACTCAATAATTTTTCCCACGCCAATCGGTCTTTGGGTAGCACCCCTTTGATGATGAGGGAACGCCAAGCGGTAACGCATACATTGCCCACTTTGGTTTCTTTGCACAAGGCGCACAATTCTAACATAAATTTGATAGGAAACTGTTCATCTCTACGATATATGCCAATCCACGGTGTTGCACCCCACAAATTAACGCCTTCGTAATAAGGCATCACAAAGCGCGGAATGACCAAATCGGTATCTATTTGGCGCATAATGACCCCCTCAGTATTTTGAGATTGAGGATTGAAAGATTGGGGATTGTGTCGTATATTATCTTCAATTTTCCTTGAAAAAGCGGCAATATCTAAGGAATATATCAGTTTTTCATATCGCTCTATACGGTTGGTTTTGGGCAAACGGATAAAGCAAAACCAATAGTGTGGCACATCGGAAGAAATAAAATTAAGGTGTCCTGTGAAAAAAGGTGCATGGGATTGATCTTTGTCGCATATATTAATTTTGAACTTAGGTTTGTAGTCAAAACCAGCTAAAATATCTTGATATATGCCTTCGCCAAGCCACCCCTCAGTATTGAATACGCCTTCAAAAGCATATGAACTTAATATATTCGGAAAAGTCTCTGAATTAGCTTCAATATCAATGCCCAAAGTGGTCATTTTTCTTTTGAAAAAGTCCATTTCTCGTTCATGCACATTCATCAGCAATTGCTGACGTGCGCCAAAACTAATGCTTTCAACAGCCGCTTTTTGTGCTATTTCTAAGACCGATTGAAGCCACGATGGAGAAAGAATACCACCTTTTATGTTGATTTTTATTGTCATAATTATCTGTGGTTAATATGTCGCAACGGGTTCAAGCACCTTATCCAATATCGCCTTCACTTCCGTCCGACAACTACCGCACCCCGTACCCGCCCCAGTTTCATTACACAATTGTTGAAAATTGCTACACCCACTCCGAATTTTATTTTCTAAATTACCTTGCCCCACCCCATTGCACGAGCAAACCAATTTGCCCAAAACGGGTTCAGCTTTTTTACCACTGCGCAACAAGTCAAGGCGTTTTTCGGAGAGTTCGATACCGTTTTGTATCCAATTTTTAAACTCTAAAAACTCCGATTTATCGCCCATCAATATCGCCCCAACGAGTTTATCGTTGTGAATAATACACTTTTTATAGTAGCGTTTGGCTTTATCAATGAATAAAATTTCTTCAAAATTGGGGTCATTTTCGGGCGTTTCTACTCGCCCTAATGAGCATAAATTTAAGCCTTCCATTTTCAGAATATTCATCGAAAGCGAGCCTTTATAGGGGTTAGCCATATCGCCAGAAAGGAAACGGGCAGCTACGGTAGCCTGTTCCTCTGCCCCTACTGTGATACCCCACATTTGCCCGCGCCATTCCGCAATTTCACCCATCGCAAATACTGAGGGGTCGCTCGTTTGGCAATAATCATTGATAATAACACCCCGATTGCACGCTAAACTCGCAGCACGAGCCAGTTCAACATTGGGAATAGTACCCACCGCTACAACCATTGCATCACACTCAATTTTTCGACCCGAACTAAGCCGCACACCTTCAATTTTTTCTTTCCCAAAATAGGTCTGCACCGCATCGTTGTAATAGACATCAATGCCGTGTTCGACAATTTCTTCATGCAATAATTGGCTCGCCAAAGGGTCAAGCTGCCTATCCATAAAACGAGAAATACGCTGTACAATATTCACTTTTACGCCCATTTCATTGAGCGAAGCTGCCATTTCGAGACCTAATAGACCGCCACCAACCACCACTACCGATTTCGGATTTGGGCTGTCGGATTTCGGGGTATCCACTTGCAATGTCTTCAAAAGATTATCCGCATCGTGGCGGCTGCGCATACTAAAAATACCTGTCAAATGTTGTGGTACATCACGGAGCATATTGGCGCGGCTACCCATGCCGAGTATCAAAATATCGTAATTATGAAGATTGCCCTTGTCGTCTTCAATGATTTTGGATTGGGTATCTATTCTATTGACCCCAACGCCCTTGTGAACAATGATATTTTTTTCATAGAAATCTTGCTCCGTCAGTTTTTGCAATTGTTCCCAAGTTTGCGTACCACTCACGTAATCGGGTAGCATAACACGGTTGTAAAATGGATGAATTTCACGACTGAAAACGTGGATTTCATCGTCTTCATTCAAACCACGATAGGTATTAATGAAGCCACAACCCGCAGCACCCGCACCTATGATGATGATTTTTCTTTTTGGGGTTATGATTTTAGAAACCTCCACAACTGAAAACTTAAAATCGGGTTCTTTTGAACGACTATCCACCAAATTATTAGTGATATTATTCGCTCTGCCCAAGTCCGAACCATTCTTTTTGCCCCAGTGCATCGGCAACGCAACCACGCCTTTTTTAATATCTTCCGTCACTTTTGCCCTTGCTCTTACTTGTCCTCTATCGTTCACTATATCAATCATTTCGCCGTCTTTAATATGGCGTTTTTCAGCATCAAAAGGGTGAATTTCGAGATATGGCTCGGCTATATGTTGATTGAGTTTGTTCACTTTTCCCGTGCGGCTCATGGTATGCCATTGGTCGCGGATGCGCATCGTCGTCAAAATGAGTGGATACTGAGGGGTCACGGCTTCACTTTTATTAGCATCATCGCAGCCGTGAATTTGCGCTTTTTGGGAAGGCGTGTAGAATTTTTTATCTTCAAAAAGGCGAGCTTTACCCCATTGATATGTACCATATTGCTTTAAAATAGCATAATTTAGGTCTGAAATATCAATATTAGTACCTTTGGTTAAAGCGGCGTGTTCCGCGAAAATTTTAGCGTTATTTAGCCGCCACTGCCCCCCTGCCCCCAGAGGGGGAGTTGCCAAATGCGGTGCGTCAAGCTCCCCCTCTGGAGGCAGGGGGGCGGCAGGAATCAAGTAATCAAAAGCCTTTTCAAAACCCATTTTATGCGCAAAACGGGTGATAATCTCCGCATCGGGTAAGGCTTCGCCGGGTGGTTCTGTTATTTTATGCAAATATGAAATGCGCCTTTCGGCATTGGTCATAGTACCTTCCTTTTCCGTCCACGTAGCGGCAGGTAATATGACATCGGCATATTCCAAAGTCTCTGGTCGGTTCGACATTTCTTGAACGACAACGAATTTAGCGTTTTTCAAAGCCGCTTCAGCCA
>JAYVKQ010000416.1:0-8330 GCA_043768285.1 Saprospiraceae bacterium
TGTAACAAATGAGACCAATCAGAGTTTTGAAGCAACAGCCATTCACCGCGTTTTCCGATGATGGTTTTTACCATTGTCCACAATTGCATATTGCCACGACAGTGGTGAAGAAGAAAGGGTAAAAAATCGGGCGGCACTATTTTATTCGCGCTTTGAGCGTGAATAATAAAATCAGGTAGTGCATCACCTAATTTGCCATAGATAATCTCGCGCAGATGTTGTATTGAGGAGGGAGAAATATAGGTTTTATCTTCTTTTTCGCATGATTTTGCTATATTATTGTCGTGTTTTTTTAGTGGAAAGCCACCTTTACGCATAAGGCTGTAAGTGCCGATGCCCTGCATAACAGCTTCAGTTATATCATCCGTTGAGATACCCCACGCCTGCAATTTTTCAAGTGTCAATACTGAGGGGGTGCTTTTATCAGTGCCGATTAAGCCTACTTTTACTAAATCTTGCCACATGGGTTAGGGATATTTAGTAGGGAGAAAATGGGTGTAAGGAGAGAATAAGTTGGGGAAACTTTTGAAGTTTCCCCAACTTGGAAATGCTCAAAAATCATACAATCAACGCATCATATCCGTCACTATCGCAATTTTATCTACTTCACGGCTTACCGCCAAGCGTTTGATATTAGTAATACCATACTTGTTAAGGTCAGCCAATTCTTTCCATTGTTTGTCTGGATTACCAATTTTGTAGCCATACAATTTACTACCATTACCCATAATAAAAGTACCATCGGGCAACAAGGCGAAATCTTCACTATTAGGCAGCGTCTGAATAATGACATCAGTTGCATAGTTATTAGGGTCAAGCCATTTGATGTACCACGTTTGGGCAGTAGCTTTTTGGACATATGCCAATTTGCCATCAGGCAAGCGACCCATTGAGCGACCTATGCCCCCAAATAATTGAATAGATGATTGGTCGGTGACATTCACCAATTTCAAAAAATTATTTGTGCCATTGACGATAAAAAGAGCCAACTTGGTGTCTGATAACCAGCAATGATAGCCCACGCTCGGGTGCATGGATACGACTTCGCGCCCACTATTGCTTCTATCAATCGGATATTGCCAAAGGCGTTGGGTATTGCCACCACCTGCATCCACGCGAATACAAGAGAATGAACGGCGGTCGGGCATCAAGGTTGGTGAATATTCCGCCTCGCGCGTTGCCGTCACGGGCGCAATGATGTTATTTAACAACGAGAGCGAATAAATCTCAGTTTGAGACGTATCGAAGGGCGTTTGCACGGCGATATACAACTCATTGTTGTTAATCCATTGTGGCTGATTGTTGTAGCCATACTTGTTGAAGCCCGTAAGGAATTTGGCGTTTTTAAAGTCAATTTGGTCCCCAAACTTATCCATATCCAAGCTATAGACATTGGTATTGGGCAATTGTGCATGCGTCAATGTCGCAATAATAAGCACTAAAAAAAGTGACAAGCAAAGTGAAATATGCCTCATAGTGTAGAGTTTATTTTGTTAAAAAAATAGCTATTCTAAAATTGAGTAACAAAAAAAGAGAAAATTTATGAATAGAACACCTTTATCGGGCTTGTTTTTTTAAAATAGTGTAAAATTGCGCTCTTGATATGCTAATTGCGCCCAAACTGGACAGGTGGCGGGTCTTCTGTTGGCAATCTATCATCACAATACCCTCGTCTTTCAATTTTAATACAAGGTTGATAAATCCAAATTTTGAGGCATTAGAAACAGTAGCAAACATACTCTCACCATAAAATATTTTTCCAATTTTGATACCATATAAGCCACCTACCATATCGCTATTTTGCCATACTTCAACCGAGTGCGCATGACCTCTTTGATGCAGGGCATAATAGGCTTCAATCATCTCATCATTTATCCATGTGCCATCTTGCCCATCGCGATTTGTATTTTTACAAGCGGTCATAACACCTTTGAAATCAGTATTATAGGTAACCTCAAATTTTTTTTGATTAAAATAAGAGCGCATACTTTTGGCGATAATCAAATCCTCGGGGAATAGTACCATACGCGGCTCAGGCGACCACCACAGTATTGGTTCGTCTTCATTATACCACGGAAATATACCCATGGTGTATGCCACATATAAACGGTCAGGCGATAAATCACCACCAACAGCAATAACATCAGGGGTATCAAAACTATCCGGTGAGGGGAAGTCGAGTTCGGTTGGGTGAAGCCAAATTGCAGGCATGTCGTATTTTTTTTTGGTGTTAGTTTCGGTTTTTTTCTGTGTTATTTTGTCTTGATATTTTATAGAAGGAGTTGAAGAAACTTTAGGGAAATTCAAAATTTCCCTAAAGGATTCTTCAAAAAATTAACTATCTTCTTCGCCTCCTTCTATTATGGCGGATAAGCCTCTATCCGTCAGAGCTTCGCGCTTAGGACGTAACTCTTTTAAAGGCGCTGTTTTTACAGTGGCTTTACCTTTAGAATGAATGATGAGCGCCAATTGTTCTGACTGCTCTGAGGAGTAATCCAGCACAGAAATAAAACTTTTGATAACCCATTCAAAAGTATTTACTTCATCGTTAAAAACAATCAATTGTGCTTGATTGCCCGTCCCGATATCGGACAGTTCTTCTTCGAGGTCAATATCAATATTTTCCTCTACTAAAATATCATCATCTTCTTCAAAAGGGTTCATGTTATTAGCTCAATGAGTTAAGAGTTTCTTTTATCGCTACAAAGTTAGGCAATTCTCCCGCATTTGCCAATATTTCGGCATAACGAATTACACCTTTTTTATCCACAACGAATGCCGCGCGTTTTGAAACACCCTGCATACCAAATACGAAATCTTTCAAATAAGCGTCGTACTTTTTTATTACTTTTTTATTGAAATCTGATAATAAAGGAAAAGCATAGCTGTTTTCTTCCTTAAATTTGCCCAAAGTGAACACAGAATCAACAGAAATACCTATCACTTGCGCATTGAGTTTTTGATAAACTGCCATATTATCACGCGCTTCGCACAATTGATTGGTACAAACGCCCGTGAAGGCTTGAGGGAAAAAATGGATTAATACGTTTTGACCACGAAAATCACTTAACTTCACTTCTTTTTTCTCGGACGAAAACAAAGTAAATTCGGGTGCTTTTTTACCGACTTGAACTGACATAGATTTGGTATTTTTTATGTGAGAGAAATATGCAACAAAGTTGCAGAAAAATTAGTTCCCTAAAATACTTTTTGCTCATTTTTTTCTGAAATAAATTGTTACCCCCTCAGTAATCCTTCCCAAAAGCATAGTAAAGTAAACCAAATTGTACCCTCCAAATTTATTTGGAGGCGCAGACATGTCGAATACTTCAAAATTAAATTTTGTGGTTATTCGAGTATTAAAAGCCGCCAAATAAATTTGGCAGGTACGATTTGGTATTTTAGTGTGCTTTTTGAAGTGAGTATTCAGTATTTTATGTATTTTCACAATTATTTTTACTGTAAAAAATTTATGAACAGCACCCAACGCGCTTATTTAGAACTACATTTTGCCGTCCTTCTCTACGGTTTTACTGCCATATTGGGCGGTTTGATAGATTTACCCGCCTTAGTCTTGGTGTGGTGGCGCATATTTATAACGTGTTCTGCGATAATGGTTTATGGCAATATCTTTAAGCGTTTGAAGGACTTGCCGAAACCCATAATTTATAAGTTGCTGGGTATAGGTACTATAGTTGCTACGCATTGGTTAGCATTTTTTGGAGCCATCAAATTATCAAACGCTTCTGTTGCTTTAGTGACGTTTGCCACTACGTCTTTTCAATCATCTTTGTTAGAGCCACTCTTGACGCGGCAACGGATAAAATGGTATGAAGTCGCTTTGGGTATCGTGATTGTACCCGCTATGGCTATTATCGTGGGCAGTCTTCCTGCCGAAATGTCGTGGGGTGTAATAGCAGGATTGTGTTCCGCTTTTTTGGCTGTTATATTCTCAATTTTAAATAAAAGCCTTATTAAAAATGCCGACCCCCTCAGTATTACCTTCCTCAATTTGAGCGGTGGGTGGTTGTGGCTATCTTTTATACTCATCTTTTATTTTCAAAAAGAACCTACATTAAAGTGGCTGCCTTCGGGTATGGATTGGGTTTATTTACTCGTTTTAGCTTTAGTTTGCACAAATTTAGGCTATCTGTTGGGCATTAGGGCATTACGCCACTTGTCCGCTTTCACGGCTAATTTAACAATAAACCTTGAACCCGTGTACGGTATCATTCTCGCTTGGCTGATTTTGAAAGAAGATAAACAATTGACGACAAATTTCTATTGGGGTGCTGCGTTGATAATATTGGCAGTTTTAGCATATCCTTTTTTGAAAAAACGCTTTGAAAAATAGGGCTTTATCGTGGAAATAAAAGAGCGGGTATTAACTCAAAATAGGTGACTTACGCATCAGCGTAAGCCACCTATTTTAATATTTCGATGATATATAGTTGAAGGGTTCCTTTGACTTTTGGTAAATAGATTTACTTCACAACGACTTTGCCTTTGCCGTTCCAAGCGGTAATGCCTCCTATAAGGTCATAAACCATTTGAAAGCCCAACTGGTGCAAAATACTGACTGCGCGTGCGCTACGTACACCGCCTGCACAATAAACCGCAACAGGCTTTGTCCTGTCTAACTCTTCCAGTTTATCTTTAAATTCAGTGTCGTTGATATTCAAATTCAAACCATTTGAAATATGCCCATTGCTATACTCTTGCGGGGTACGGACATCTAAAACTTGAATAGTGGGAGTCTGTTTGATGACGGATTCGAAGGCATCTGCCTCCAATTTGGATTGTGCATTAGTAATTGAAATAGTTACGGAGAATATGCAAATAAGCACGAATGCTACCTTGCATAAGAAAGGTTTAGAATACATGATTTGTACATTAAGTTTTGGATAAAAATTGTGTAAAATTCTTCATATTATGGTGAAAATGCCTTCAATTTTTAGAGATTGTTACGCATTTTCTGGTTCCAACTGTCCGTTATTTAGTTATTTTGCTTGCTTTGAATGAATTAAAAACGCCCTTGTTGTGTGTTTGGTATTTTCTTATACAAATATATTTTTTTCATATTGAAAATTTATAATTGCTTTTACAGGGCAAAGGTAGAATTTATATATTGAAAAACGATGTTTAACCATAGAAAAAATTGAATTTTATTTTTAAATTAAAATCACCTACCATTTGTATTTGGGTTTGAGCATACTTAAAACAGTTTCTAAGTTTTGGTCAAAATAAAAATGCAGCAACTCATTGACAATCAATAAATTACTGCATTTTTTAGACCTAAAATCACGATACTTAATCAACTTTTTTAGGTTCGTCATTCATGCCTTTACGAAGCTCATCTTCTACGTTAGCTCTTGCACTGTTGAATTCGCGGATGCCTTTACCGATACCACGCATCAATTCAGGAATTTTATTACCGCCAAAAAGTAACAAAACAACGAGAAATATGAGGAAAATCTCTGAACCACCAAGGTTAGGCAAAAAGAGAAATAGATTATCCATGTTGTTATTTTTTAAATGTGAAGATTAGATATACCCTATTTAAACGCAAATATAGCAACTAAATTCTGAAATGAGACAATATTTTTAGACACACGTTTAATCCTATGCTGTAAATTTCCAATACCATTAATGCTTTTATTTTCGGAGGGTATTGTAGCGGCTATTTTTGATATTGCTTCAAAAATTTTACTTTTCTCGCTTTCTCAACAAATTTAAAGGTATATCTTTCAACCTGCCAACGATGCCACAGCTCGCAAACCGTTAATAGTAATATTCCCGCGCCAAATAAAGTATTCCGCGTCCACTCAAATATAGTGTCATAAGTTTTGTACAAGTTTTTGACTACTAATACTTCCACACATATCACGAGGGCAGATATCAGAAATAAAAGTACCGATAATGCTTGAACTGTCTTTGTATAAGCGGGTTTATTATCGCGCATAACTTGGTGCAAATGTTGGATAGCGTTATGCTCTTGTGGATTTATTTTTATCAATTCCTCCAAAACATATTGCGCTTTGTCTAATTGACCAAGCCGATGCAAACACGCCGCTTTTTTGGAAAGTGACTCTTGATAAACATCCTTATCTTTCAAAATAGTTATATTTTCAAGAATAGCCGTTTGGATGACAACATCTGCCATTTTTAAGCATTGTCGATATTCTTCAATTTCAAAAAGTGCGTGGGTATAGCATATTAATAAATCAACATACTCTTCAAACGGCAATTGTACGATTTCTTTTTCATGTCGTTCATAAAAACGCACAATGCGGCGATACTCACCCGTGTGAATAGTCCGAAAGTTCCGGTATATTTGCGAATATGTTTGAGATGAAAACGACATGGCGCGTTTGTTTTTAGCGTATAAAGTTACAAACAAAAATGGATTAGACAAGGTTTTGTAGCGTCTTAAATTTTCATTTCGTCTATATTTTTTTTCACAAAATATTCTCACTTGATTATTTGGCAAAATGCACGTATTTTTATCCCTCAATTTAAGCATTTTTAAAAGCAATCTCATGAACCGACAAGCATTTCGCCACCTTATTGGGACGGCTATTTTTTGTATCCAATATATTGTATTGATTGGACAAATATCAAAGGGCGGTACCCCCCTCAGTATTTTGGCGAAAATTTCAACGCCAGTGCCTATTGTTGAACTACCCGCGCCCAATTGGGACAAAATCCGCGAAGAAGACCGTAATGGTATGGGCAGCTTCCGTTTTGCCTTTCCAATTGCCACCAATATATCACTCGACAATACGGGTACTTGGACGGCTTTGCCCAACGGCAACCGTGTGTGGCAAGTCAAAATAAAATCAAAAGATGCATATGGATTGTCGGTTAGTTTCTCCAATTTTGAACTACCACAAGGCGCGCAATTATTTATCTATTCGCCTGATTACAAGCAAGTTATGGGTGCTTATGATGCGGCAAATAATCCGTCAAGTAAACAGTTTTTAAGTAGTATTATTGACGGAGATGAAACCATTGTGGAATATTTAGAGCCTAAAAATGCCAGTAAAAAGATACCATTTATCATCTCCAATGTCTATCACGCATACAATCAAGGCTTATTATCGCCTAATGATTTTGGCGGCTCATTGGGGTGCGAAATCAATGTAAATTGCCCGCAGGGGACGGCTTTTCAAAATCAAAAAAGGGGCGTTGTGCGTATATTACTTGTCGTTGAAGGCGGCATGGGTTGGTGTTCGGGGTCACTTATTCAAAACACAAAATTGGATGGCAAACCCTATGTTTTGAGCGCATATCATTGCGCAGATGGCTATACACCTATTTATAATTTGTGGACATTTTATTTCAATTACGAAGCGGTGGGGTGTACTAATCCAGCTACCGAACCCGCTTCACAATCGCTACAAGGTTGTGTCGCTCGTGCAGGAAATAATGCCACTGATTTTATTTTATTTGAGTTAAACCAACGAGTGCCTACTAATTTTAACGCATATTTTAATGGCTGGAACCGCGATTCGTCTAATTTGACGACAAAAAGCACCTTAATACACCATCCGCAAGGCGATATTAAAAAAATAAGTGTGGATAATGACGCGCCTGTGGTGAGCAATGCGACAATTAATTGGAATAGTATGGTAGCACCCACAACGACCCTACCTCGCTCGCATTTGGTCTTTATTCCTGATGAAGGCACATCAGAAGCGGGGTCTTCGGGCGCACCTTTTTTTGATGCTAACGGGCGTATTATGGCACAAAATCATGGCGGTTCGGTTACAGAATGTCAAATCACCTATTTGATGGGCGGTTGGTTTGCTAAATCGTGGGATGGGAATGGCACACCACAAACGCGCCTAAAAGATTGGCTTGACCCCACGAATACAGGTGTTTTGACCTTAAATGGCTCTAATACACCCGTGCCAACAACGGCAACAATAGGCGGCAAAGTTCAATTTTGGACTGGGGCTGCTATGCCCAATGTAAAAGTATATATTGGCTCTGATTCGACCACAACGGATAATAATGGCAATTTTTCTTTCTCTAATATTGCTTTAAATACGGAAGTTGCTGTGCGTTTAGCCAAAAATGATAATTACGACAATGGGCTTGATGCCATTGATATTATCAATGTGAGAAGGCATATAGTTGGTATTACAGAGATAAATTCGCCTTTTAAATATTATTGTGGCGATATAGATGGCAATAATGACGTAGATGCCATTGATTATTTATTGATGAAACGTGTGATTGTGGGCATATCTACGGCTTTTCCAGCAACAACACCGTGGCGTTTTGTAAGCCAACAAACTTCTACCAACCCCGCCTTTCCGTTTGGT
>JAYVKQ010000417.1:0-5397 GCA_043768285.1 Saprospiraceae bacterium
AATTACGGCAACGGGCTCTACTGGTGCGCAATATTTGGGCACTAATATTGGTATCACAGGAACTTTTTATCATGGGACTGAGGTAGGGGGTATTATTACCTCTGGTGCTTCCGTCTTATGCTGCATCGCACCCCAAGCCAAAGTGGTAAACATCAAAGTAGCCGATTCTGCAAGTGGCAATGTTTCTTATTTTATGAGAGGTTTGAATGTCTGTGCGCAAGCTGTGGGCTACCCTATTTTGGCAAAGGTGATAAATATCAGTTGGACTTTTGATGATAGTTTTTTTGACCCTTTGCTGTTTTCTGGAGAAGACCAAATTGAGTACGCCTATAGCCGAGGCTGCATGATTGTATTTAGTGCAGGCAACGATAAAACTGATGCTGCGAGTAAATTACCGCCCAATCACAATCGGTGTATCGTCGTAGCAGGTGCAGATAACAATAAAAAATGGTGGTGGAATTTAGCATCATATAAAAAAAGGAAGGGCACTAACTATGGTGCTGCTGTAACCATTGCAGCGCCCGCCGATGGACTATGTACTACCGCAAGTGACAGCAATGATTTAACCCCCTTCAATGGTACTTCTGCGGCTGCGCCGCATATAGCAGGTTTGATAGCCGTTATGCTGTCCCGCAATCCAAATCTGGTATTAGATGGTGCTGGTGGCATCAAAGATTTATTACAACGAGGCGCAACGGTACTTGAATTTCCAACTAACTTTCTTTCACCACCACGTCCGCATGGTGAATTGAAATTGGTCAATGCCGAAACGGTATTGGCTGCCATATAAAAATTGAATTACAGGCAGTAGTTTCCAATAAAATAAGCTGTCATTGCGAGGGGGAACGACGAAGCAAGTGGTTTAGGAAACTGAATTTTATTTTTTTTCAAAAAAAATAAAATTCAGTTTCTTAAACCACTTGAGCGAAGTACCTTTCAATAAAAAAAACTGTCATTAGTAGGCACGGATTCTCCCTAACGGGTAGCATTTTCTTTAAATGACGCGCCCCGTTTTTTAGTGTCATTTAAAGAAAATGCTGCCTGTTAGGGAGAAACTGTGCCTCTCAATGACAGCTCTTTTGATGAAAAATACTGAGGGGTCAAAACACCAACTTCCACAATATCCGCGCACTCCAAAACACCACCATCGAGCCGATGCCAATAAACATCACCCGATGCGACAACTTACCCGCCAGACGCACGGATAGGGGAGCCGCTATCATGCCGCCCAGCAAGAGGGCTAATATGACTTGCCAATATTTTAAACCAATCACCATAAAAAAGGTCATCGAACTGGCTATGGTGACAAAAAACTCTGTTAAGCTCATTGACCCGATAACATATTGCGGGTTGCGCCCTTTGGCTATCAAGCCCGATGTCACCAACGGACCCCAGCCGCCACCACCAAAGCTATCTAAAAAGCCACCAATACTCGCTATCCAGCCGATATTACTGACTTTCCCTTTTTTAATATTAGACTTAAATGCTTTTAATAAAATATTGATACCCAAGAAGATAGCATATGTAGCAATAATGGGTTTTACTTTTTCTCCCGCACTTTCGCCCAACAGAGCCAAAGCACCCGCACCCAATATTGCGCCCAATATGCCAGGCAAAACTGTCGCCTTAAAAAGCAATTTTTTATTGATTTTTCCCGCTTTCCAATAGCTCCACGCAATAGATGCACTCGCAAATATTTTTGCTGAATTGACGCTCGAACCAATCGCTGCCACAGGTACATTCAAGGACATCAGACAAATGGTCGCCGTTACACCATAGCCCAAACCCAATATCCCTTTTATCGTTTGCCCCAAAAAACCCACCGCAAATATGCCCCAAAAACGCGGCTCAATGCTATATACCACATGTACAATCTCCTCCGATGAATAAAAAAACTGAATAACATTGAATATCAAAGACAGTAGCAACAAAGTTGCAAACGCCCACGCCATTTGTCTCCATTTCAAAGCCGTTTCTTCGGCAGCAATGGCTTCAGGATGCGCGATGGCAGAGTTATCCGTTACCCCCCCTTTCGGGGTTTCGGATTTCGGGTTTCGGATTTCGGCTTGTTCCATATTATCCTTAAACGTTTCTATGTCTTGCTTTTCCTCTGTTACAAACATTGTATTATGTTTTTATGCTAATATTTGGTTAAAAAGCCTCGGTAGAGGTGCAATATTGGTAACAATACCTACATACCCCCTTTTCAAAGGTGCGTAGCACCGTAATCTTTACCAATATTACAATGCTACGCACCTAAAAATACTGAGGGGTCTGCTATATTACCAATATTTCACCTCTACTGAGGCTTTTTAACCCTATATTCGCACTTTTTGAATGGTAATATCCTTACCATCCTTAAAATCCCCACCATCCTAATTCAATTAAGCATGAAACTCAACCCCATTACCAGAAGCCTTCACATACCCTTTTCTAATCGTAAAATCGCCAAACCATTCATCAATCAAGCGATTTTTAGCATAATCTTCAATAATGGGCTTCAATTCGGCAATAATCTCTGCTTCATTCAACATTTCTTTATAGAGCTTATTCAAGCGGTCACCATTGTGCGAAGCCCCGAGGTAGAGATTATAGCGTCCAATAGCCCTTCCAATCAAGCCAATTTCACCCAAATACGGTCTGCCACAACCATTTGGGCAGCCCGTCATGCGTATCACAATTGCTTTATTATCCAAAGCATTGATGCGTATGATGGTATCCAATTTATCAATCAAACTTGGCAAATAACGCTCTGCTTCCGCAAACGCCAAGGTGCATGTATTCAAAGCCACGCACGACATCGAGTTCAAGCGCAACGCTGTGTGCTTATATACCTCGCGCATCACGCCATAATCCGCCAATATACTTTGCACTTTTTCCTTACTGCGTTCAGGTATATTGCAAATCATCACGTTTTGGTTGCCCGTCAAACGAAAATCGCCAATACCCAAGAGTGCGACCTTATGCAAAGCCGTTTTTAACTTATAATTCGGCATATCTTTCACGCGCCCGCCTTCAATGAAAAGGGTCAAATTCAAGTTGCCATTATGGTTTTTTGACCAACCATATTGGTCGCCATTGCTTTTGAAAGTAAACGGTTTTGCTGTGTCAAAGGCATAACCCAAGCGATTTTCAACTTCTTTTTTGAAATTATCAACCCCAATTCTATCAATGGTGTATTTCAAACGGGAAAATTTACGGTTTTCGCGGTTGCCCAAATCGCGTTGTGCAGTCATTACTTTTTCGCAAACATCCACGATTTTATCCTTATCCACATAACCCAAGACCGTAGCCAAGCGCGGATACGTTTCGGGCATCCCAAAGGTCATACCGAAGCCGCCACCTGCTGCCACATTGTACCCCCTCAGTATCCCGTCTTCAATAATGGCAATCAAGCCGAGGTCATTGGCAAATATATCCACATCATTATAAGGTGGTATCGCCAACGCTATCTTGAATTTGCGGGGCAAATAGAGCTTGCCATATATCGGTTCGCTATCTGTTGCCGTAGTGCGGGTTATCAAATCATTGGCTTTTGCGACGAGTGTAGCCGCGTATTTATGCGCAGTAGATGTTACCTCGGCAGTCAGTTGTACAGAAGTATCATCTTGCTGATTTTCGAGCCAAATCTCGTAATAAGCGGACGTTTTAGGGGTCAAATGCGCCGAAATTGCCAAAGTGTTTTGATATACCTCGGCGTGTGCAGGTGTTTCATAAGGGTTAGGGTTCATCATCACATTGCGGTTCACATCACCACAACCCGCGATACTATCCATCAAGACCTCATTAAAACCCTTAATCGTATTTTTCAAATCACGTTTCAAAATGCCGTGCAACTGAAAGGCTTGGCGGGTCGTCAATTTCAAACCACCATTGCCATATTTATCCGCCAAATCGGACATGTTGAGCCATTGTTGGGGCGTACAAATGCCGCCGGGCACCCGTATCCGTATCATATACGAGTACAACGGTTCCAATTTTTGGCGTTTGCGCTCGCTGTCAATATCCCTATCCGTTTGCTGATACGAGCCATGAAATTTTATCAATTGCGCATCATCGGCGGCAATCGAGCCAGTCACTTCATTATGAAGGCTTTCGACCAATGTCCCCCGCAGGTATCGGCTTTTATCTTTGATAATTTCTACTTCTGATACTTTTTTGTTTTCCATAAATTATACCCCCTCAGTATTTTTAAGGGTTTTTATTGATAAATATTTGTTATTTCAATTTTGTTCGTTAATTTTACTTGTTCGTGTTTCCCGAAAGCCAATCAAAATCTTTATACACCGTCACCCGCATATTATCTCTAATAAAATACCCATCTTTACCAATTCTTTTTTGTTTCAATTTTAAATAACCCAATTCTAAAGACAAATCCTTTAAAAACTTGTATTCAATAGCACCATATATGCGATTTTGGTCAAAGCCAGTGTGGTGATACATCAATTCGTCATTGGCTTTTAATATCCATTTTTCGGATAGTTTGTAGTCAAAACGGAGCAAATAACGCAAACGCAATTTGACATTATAACCATATACAAGGTGGTCGTATGCATAATTCCGAAACCAGCGTTGCTCCGTTCTTATACGATGTGTTAAACGAAAACGGGCATTAAAAGGTTGAAATATATAGAACTCTTGAAAAGGGCGAAATTCTGGCACTTGCAAATTGCCCTGCCAAGCGTCTGAAAAAGTAAAACCAAGAGACCCCTCCCTATTTTTGCCTAATTTGCGATGCAGATGTACGTGTGCAATAAATTGCAGTTGTTGGTCGGCATTAAAAAAACGTCTATTGTCCGCTTCAAACTGTAAGGAGTATTTTTCACTTAATTTTGCTCTCAAATATAGCCGTGTCCAATAGGTACTTTGATGTATCGTTTGTGCTTTGCTTTGTAAAATATTGAAAAACAAAGTGATATAAATGAAAAAACGCATTATATGAAATTTGTATTGAAAAGAATGCAAAGATAACACCCCCTTAGTATTTAGCACATTTGATGCCTAAAAAATGATGATTTATAAAGTTAATGCAAATATATATCAATTCTATGGAAATAGTAGGATTAAGAAATTATTTTTTAAAAAATACCTTTCCAAGTCTATAAAAAGCCTATATGTTAGAACTTAATATGGTCAAAGATTTTCATCAAAAATACAATATTCCCATTGTGGATGACCCTACACAAGTGCCTATGGAACGCATACAATTGCGCCTCACACTTCTACACGAGGAGGTCAAAGAACTCGTAGAAGCGGATGCAAGCGGGATTATTGAAGACATTGCCAAAGAAGCGAGTGATGTGCTATATGTGCTATTGGGTACGACTTTAGAGTTGGGATATCATCAATACTTTAGGGGTAAGCAACTATTTGAAAGTGCAACGGAACGCTGTTCCG
>JAYVKQ010000418.1:0-6672 GCA_043768285.1 Saprospiraceae bacterium
AGAGTAATGAGTTCTTTGGTTTCAAATAAAGTATTACGTTTGATAATGTTCCAAACACTGGCGACATAACCCGCTAAAAAAAGCAATATCCACGGCAAAAAAGTATAGAACATAGTTTGGAGGAGGTAGCCAAAAAAGACGGCATTTTGCCATTTGTTTTCGCCCGTAATACGCCCAAAACTCTGTATCCAGTAGTAAAAACGCAAGCCTGATATGCCCGTTTGCCCATTCACCACTTTTTCGGGGTGCATATCGAACTGTTGATATAAGCCAATACTCATTGGTAAAAGTATAAGGGCAACAACGAATAAACCCCACAGATACTCAATCCGCTTAAAATTAGCATATTCTTTTTTCCAAATAAAATGACCCGCAAAAGCCATTGCAGGCATAATCAACGCGATGGGACCCTTAGCAAGCATCCCTAAACCGATACCGATAAAACCTAAGAGAAAATGTAGGTTTTTATGATGATTTTTAGGTGCCGAAATAGATTTTAATAGGTCTTCTTTTTCTTCAATATCTGTTTCTTCTTCTATATTATCTTCCTGATTGTCAATGCTTTCTATATTATCTTCTTGCGAGACTACTTCCTTTACGCCACTTTTATCTTCAAGAGCTACCCACTTGATGCCTGTGGCTTCATCACGACTGGGCGTGACAGTATTTTGAACATTTTTATTTTCTTTCTCAACATTGGGTGGCGTAAAAGCTGCCGCCAATTGCCAGATTGCAAACGCCACGCAACCCATCAAAACGGTATCCGTGCGGCAATCGTTGGTAATCATAAACAAGGCTTGCGAACTTGCCAACACAAGGGCAGATAATTTTGCAATAGTATCACTGTAAAAAATACGAGCAAAGCGATAGGTTGAAAAAACAGCAAGGATAGCAAATAGAAAAGAAGGGAATTTGTAGCCAAAATTGGTTGCTCCGAATATAGACATACTCACACTCGACAACCAAAACAATAATGGCGGCTTGTCCAAATAATCGTGCCCTTGCTCATAGACATACAAATAGCTTCCCGTTTCGAGCATTTCCCGGCTCATGGCAGCGTATTGGGCAGCGTCAATATCCATCACATTGACCAACATTCCTGTGTAGTAAACGACCCCAATGGCGCATAAAAAACGCCCGAATTGATTATTAGTCATATGCAAAAATTTTCAGCCACAAAGAAAAGCCTTTGTAATGAAATTTTTATTGTATTAAGAAAGCGAAGTTGCATAAATTATTAGTGCAATAAAACGCTATTCCGTTAAGTTCCCTTATAAACAGGGCATAAAAAAATAGGTTCAACGGAATGAACCCGTTGAACCTTATTTATGGACAGAATACTCTATAATTAAGCTACTTTGTCATTGGGTTTACCTTCGTCGCCACCGATATAATCATCTAATTTATCTTTGGCTTCGGCGATAGTATCCGAAATACTTTCTTTTGCATCAACTATTTTGTCTGACACTGCATCTTGGATATTGCCTAAGTTTAAATCGCCAACTTTTGCAGAAATGGCTTCTTGAGCATCGGCTATTTTGTCTGAGACAGCATCTTTCGCTTCGGCAATTTTATCCATTGCTTGGTCTTTGATATTACCTAAGTCTAAATCGCCAACTTTTGCAGAAATGGCTTCTTGCGCGTTGGCTATAGTATCCGATACGGCATCTTGAGCCTCAGCAAATTTACTCATTGCTTGGTCTTTAATATTGCCTAAATCAAATTCGCCGACTGTTTCAGATATAGCTTCTTTCGCGTCAGCGATTTTATCCGAAACGGCATCTTTTGCTTCCGCGAATTTGTCCATTGCTTGATTTTTGATACTGTCTAAATCAATATCGCCAACTTTGTCAGCAACAGCATCTTTTGCTTGAGCAATTTTGCTGGATACTTGATTGGCAACATCGTCCAAGTTCAAGTCATCAAGTTTATCAGCGACAGCGTCTTTGGCTTGCTCTACCATTGCAGCAGCTTTGGCGGCTCCACCACCGAACAGGTTTTTTAAAAATTCGAATGCCATATTTTTTACTGTTTAAAATTTCAATTGGGTGTATTGCAAAAAGGGGAGCTATTGAACAGCACAAATTATTGATAATGAATAAATTACGTGCTTGTTTAATAATACATTGCCTGATTACAATTCCTTCGATTGAAGCGTATGGTTAATAAATAAATTTTATGTTTGCTTTTTGACCAGATTACTGCGTAAAGTAACGGAATTTTCATAACTAAATATTAAAATATATCCAAAATATTTAGCCTAATAACGAGTAAATAATAAGTTGGTCAAAATATACCGTCGAATTCGATTGTACATTTTGACCAACTTATCATTTACTCGTTACTAAGTTACTAATTATCGATTTTTGTAAAAAAATACTGAGGGGGTTAATTCCCTGCGTACAAGCGATTGAAGGAAGACGGTTGAGATGGGTCTGGCGAGACGAAATGCTTAGTCTCCAAATATTGCATCCATTTGGTCGCCCGTTTGGCGGCAGAGTAGGTATAAAACGTTTGATTTTCGTTGAGTTTTTCGTGAAAACCCAAACGATTACTAAAATGCAATTCTAATACTTTAATGATACCATAGGTAAAGTAATCGCGTTGCGAGCCACCACCTGTGAAGGGTGCAACAATCTCAAATTTGAGGATATTATAGATTTTAGTGAAATCTAAAGTTATTTTATCGTCCTTCAAAAAATCCACGCCAAATTGTTTTAGGTAATACTTATAAAAATCCAGTGGATTCATTTTGGCTTGATTATTAATCAATTGCGTTATGCTTGTTGCGTCCGAACTAAAAAACGGGATACCAAAATCTTTATATAAAAAAGCGAGCGGAATGTAGCCTGGTTTGCGGCTCAATTTATCAAAATAAGGCGCAACTTCTTTAATGCTGACAAAATCAATTCGTGCTAATATCGCTTCTTGAATGGTGGCTTTTGCTTCCTCACTAATGTCTAAGGCAAATGTAGCTTCCAATTTTTCGGTCAAACTGCGCCCAATATTTTGTAATTCTGCAATGTGTAATAAGGTGGTCTGTTCCTCAAAGTCTGATAACATTTCACTATTTGTCAAATAATTTTGCAGTATAATAATAGCTAAATCTTTTTGATAAGGGCTAATCTGCTCACCCACGACCCTCTCAGTAAACCAATTGACTTTGAACAGTGAGTTATAAAATGAACCCAATTCATCAAGCGAATAATTATTGCTTTTTTCGTTGATAAAACGCCACATAAGGGTGTCTTTGTCCACTTCAAATATCTTGATAAAATCATCTAAATCCTTATGTGAAATTAATGCTCTATCAAACGAGGCTAAATCTGAAGAGGCTTTTAGGGAAACTTTGCTTTTAAAACGGCGCACGTCGCTGAATAGCTCTAAGTTCTTTAAACAATTGATAATCAGCGGTTTATTTTTATCTGTTACGTATTTTGACGTACTGACTTCTAATAAATCGTCAATTTTTACATTTGTTGCTGTTGTTAAAAATAGAATTTGCTCTTCAAAAAATTGCTTATCCCATTGGCGATGGTTTTTGCCATCTTTATACCACAATTTACGCCACGAAAGCCGCTTGTCTTCAACTTTATAACTGTGTCCATATATCATTTCTAACAATTCTACTACCTTATCACTTACGCGCAAAGCGGCATCTTGGCTTGAACCATCATTGGGCGTATTATTCAATCGCCTATCATCCCCAATAATAGCAAAAAGGCTCGGTACAGCCTCAATAGATGGATGCAACGATAGGAAATCCAACATCAAACGGATAATCTCGCGCTCACTTTCAGATTGTACTTTTTCGATAATACGTTGATAGTCAGATGCTTGCGGCGCAGCTAAAAGGCGTAAATCATTGTTCGCAAAACTGAGGGGGTCATTGATAAACATTTCTATCATTGAGACAGGCTTCGATGAAGCGGCATCGCTATTAATATCAGCACCCAATACAAATTGTATTTGATTCAAGATATGGGTATCATCTTCTAAGCGTGCGAGGGTTTGTAGTTTATTTTTCAAAACGATGTCCATATTGTCCATCTTGTTTTGATATGAACCACAAATGCCGACCACACCAATTTTTTTAAACAAAAAACTTTTCTTCAAAAATAAGCGCAGTTGGGTTTCGTCATGTTTTATATTTTTCCAAAATTTGGAGTATAGATAATCCAACATACGCCCTATAGAAAATGCCATATCGGTGTTGCCAGAATACAAGCAACCGTAATATTCCAAACCTGTTATATCTTGCAGGGCGCAAGACTTAATAAATTGATTTTCAATAATATACCTTTGCATTGGATTACGCGTTTGCGCTAAAACGGTCAGCAAACTATCCAATGCAGGTTTCAAAGTATAGGTAATTTCTGTCTTACGGCAAAAAGACACTAACTGGGTCATTTGCTCCAGATAGCCGTACCGAATATCGGGTAGATGTTTGTTGTATATACGCAGCAGTGGGCGATATTTCTCCACCAATTGCGCAATAGCCGTGGGGTCGCCTTGCGCCAATTGTGAAAATGAAGCAAACGCTACGCTATCGTTTTCAGAATTGAGGCGGCGGAATAGTTTTTCGTAATTTTCGGTGCGCTTCGCAATATCGGCTTTATTGACAAAATGGCGGTGCGTGCCGTCCCACTCAAAATCTTCGGCGTGGTTTGCCCAATAGCGCAAAAACTCTTTATGGGTGTTGATAAATGCCAATTGTGCTGCCCAATCTGTTTTAGCCACCGAGACCGTATTCTCTGCCTTTTGAGGCAAAGAAAATTGGGTTTTCGTTAGTTTTTTCAATAAATCTGCATAATAATTGGCTTCGTCTGGCTTCAAGCGCAACTGGGCAGCGATATAAAATAGCAATCGGGGCATCTCGGTTACGAGCAAATCGCGTAGCGCATTGCGTTGTATCCAAGGCGTATCTTTTCGGCTCAATATTTTGCCGTAATAATCTACTTTTTCGTAAAAAAAGGCTTCTCTAAAATTCAAGGCTTTATCGTAGCCATATGCACGCAGGGCTTCAAACGTTTCTAAACTATCCAACAACATTTGGGTTTGTTGGGGCGAAACGGCGTAGTTGGTTAACTCAATCAACACCGATGTCAAAAATTCGGATGAGGCGTAGCCTTTTTCACTCGCTTTTAAGACCGCTGTCAAATTATCGGGGTTCGGTTCATTTTTCAACCCCTCGCAGAGGGCAATATATAAGTCTGTTTCTTTCTTATTAAAAGGCGCGGCACTGAGCATATTGCGCAGCCATTGAAAACTTTCAGGTGTTTCTAATACGGCAATTTTTTCTATTAACTGTTGCATAACCTTAGTGTTTCCTGTGGTTTTCAACGTTTTATCAAACTCTATGGTCAAATTGCGTAACAATACTGAGGGGGTGTTGATAAGGTTTTCGGGTAAGGTTGTTACCGTAAAATTATAGGTTTGATATTCGATAGGCGTGATGTAAAAGCCGCGCAAAACCTCGGAATATCTTATTTTTTCAGTATTTTTGAAATAGAAATCCATGAATTGCGCCCGTGTCGTATTCGTTAAATCAATTTCATTTTTCTGAAAAAACGTGTATTTTTCGAGTAGCACAATGGCAGCATCTGTATAGGTCGGCTTGTCTAAAAGCGTAGCGGCATCGCGTAAGGCGCGGCGATTGCCTTTTTGCAATTGGCTTTCTAAATCGCTCAATAGCAAATCATAGGTAAACGCTGCCTGTGCGTGGGATTGAACGCTATTATACACTAATAACGTTACGGTTAGATATAGGATTATTGCTTTCTTCACAATACGTTACACATCGGTTTTGTGTATTGTGGTTTGCAATAATCATGTCAATTTGAGCAAGTTATGAATAAATATTAAAAATAAAACATATTTTAACTTTACCAATCTTTTAAAGAAGCGGTTGGTTTACCTTTTCCTTTTTTCAACCGCTGTTGCACTTTGCGGTCTTCATCGTCCATAATTTGCAATTGGCGTTCAAGATTGTCTTTGTTCACCTTATTAGGTTGAGGGTTTTGGGGCTGTTGATTTTGCTTGTCTTGATTTTGGTTTTGAGGCGGCGGGTTATTATTCTGAGCTTCTTGATTTTGTTGATTTTGGGGTTTATTGCCTTGATTTTGCTGTTGCAGGTTGTCCTGTTTGTCTTGATTTTGGTTTTGTTGCTGCTGCTGATTGTTCTGGTTTTGTTGCTGGTTGCTCTGCTGTTGCTGCTGTTTGTCAAGCATTTTCTTCGCAAAAGCAAGATTTTTCTTCGCTTCCATATCTGAAGGATTTGTGCGTAAACTATTTTTATACGCCTCTACTGCTTTTTGAAAATCCTGTTTATACATATGTGCATTGCCTTGATTGTAATGGGCTTTTGCTTTCAAATCGCCATCCGCAGCGCGGGTTGCTACGCCTTCAAACATCTCTAACGCATCATCATATCGCTGCTGCATATACACAGAATTGCCGAGGTTATAACTCCCTTTATAGCTGCGTTCGGCAGCTTGTGCATCGCGGTAATGCCCTTCCGCTTTTTTATAGTCTTTTATTTTATATGCTCCGTTCCCTTGTTTTAAATACTTATGGGCAGATTGGGCGTTAGTACTATTGATTGAAAAAAATAAAGTGATGATGAGCACACACAAGGCTACCCCCTCAGTATTTTGAGCCTTTGTAGTGGCG
>JAYVKQ010000419.1:0-9062 GCA_043768285.1 Saprospiraceae bacterium
GGTTATTATAAATATTTTGACACTACGCGTCATTTATACCTTCTCGATTTTCTATGACTCGTAAAGTCAAAATGTTTATAATAACCACGATTTTGAACAGTACGCACTGACACGTAGTGTCAAAATGTTTATAATAACCCATTTTGAACAGTACGCACTGACACGTAGTGTCAAAATGTTTATAATAACCCCATTTTGAACAGTACGCACTGACACGTAGTGTCAAAATGTTTATTTCATGTTTTCTAAATTCAAGTGACCCCCTCAGTATTTTAGCATCTGAAATCAAAAAAAATCATCATTCATATTCTATCATTCATCACTAAAAAAAATATGCTATTCCACATAGAAATGACCGTCAATATTCCCTTCAATCTTGACAAAGATTATGTCGCTGTATTGAAGGAAAAAGAAAAAGCCTATTCCCAAGAACTGCAACGCAGTGGCAAATGGGTGGACATCTGGCGCATAGTCGGACGCTTTGCCAATATCAGTATTTTCAATGTGGAAAGCCCTGATGAATTGCACGATATATTGAGCAAGTTGCCCTTGTTTCCATTCATGGATATTAAGGTGACATCACTTTGCAAGCATTATTCCGCTATCAAAGAGTTGCCTTCAACAAATACAGACGTTGCAGGTAGAGACGTTGCAGTGCAACGTCTCTACAATGACAATGGTAATAGTTTTCAAAATTTTAATAAAAAAGAACTCATGACAAGACAGGAATTAGATGCCGTCCTCGCTAAAATTGAAAGTACAGAGGACGCACAAAAAGGTAATCCGCGTGTAAAAACGATTGTAAATAGAATCGTTCGGGATTTATTCTATACCATCGAAGATTTGGACATTCAACCCGATGAATTTTGGGCAGCAATGGACTATTTGACACAAGCGGGTCAAAACAACGAATGGGGTTTGATTGCACCGGGTATGGGTTTTGAGCATTTGCTCGACCTCCGCATGGACGAAGCCGAAGTAAGAGCAGGTATCGTAGGCGGTACACCCCGCACAATTGAAGGACCACTTTACGTAACAGGTGCGCCTGTTGTACACGGTTTTGCCCGTTTGGACGATGGTACGGAAGAAGACAAAGGCGAAATTTTATTCATGGAAGGTCAAGTTTTTGACATGGAGAATAAGCCTATTCCGCACGCACAAGTGGAAGTTTGGCACGCCAATTTGGATGGTTTTTACTCTTTCTTTGGTCCACCACAAACGCCTTTCAATTTGCGCCGCACCATTATTACAGATGAAAACGGACGCTATCAATTCCGCAGCATTATGCCAAGTGGTTATGCTGTACCGCCACAAGGCTCAACCGATGTTTTGTTGCAAGCAATGGGTCGTCATGGCAATCGTCCTGCCCACGTCCACTTTTTTGTAACCGCACCAGGCTACCGCAAATTGACGACTCAAATCAATATTGACGGCGACCCGTATTTGTGGGACGATTTTGCCTTTGGTTCACGCGAAGGTTTGGTGCCAAGTATCAACCGCTTGACCGCAGAAGAAGCGAAAGCAAAATATGGTTTAGACAGAACAGCGGCTTCTATTGACTTCAGTTTCAATATGCACGCTGAAAAAAGCGATGTGTTTAAACCAGAAGTAGATAGGTCACACAAGCCCGCAGATGCTTAATTAATTTTGAATTTAAAATAGAAAAAAGATGAAAAATAGCATTACCAAAGATAAGGTCAAGTCCATGATAATACATGACCCCAAAAACGGTCAGTATAAATACAAGCGCGAAATGTTCACCAATGAGGAATTATTCGAATTGGAAATGAAACACATCTGGGAAGGTAACTGGGTCTATTTGGCGCATGAAAGCCAAATTAAGGAAATCAACGACTATTTCACGACTTATATCGGTCGTCAGCCGATTGTAATTACGAAAAATAAAGCGGGTGAACTCACTTGTTTACTCAATTCGTGTAGTCATCGGGGGGCGATGATATGCCGTTATAAAAAAGGCAACAAAGCCACTTTTACTTGCCCTTTTCACGGTTGGACGTTCAATAATTCGGGTAAATTGTTGAAAGTAAAAGACCCAACGGATGCGGGTTATCCTGAACAATTCAATTGTGAAGGCTCACATGATTTGCAAAAAGTACCCCGTTTTGAATCCTACAAAGGCTTTTTGTTCGCCAGTCTCAACGCTGATGTATTGCCATTGGCAGAGCATTTGGGCGAAACAAGGAAAATGATTGACATCATTACCGACCAAGCTCCCGAAGGTTTGGAAGTTGTACGCGGTTCATCAACTTACACGTATGAAGGCAATTGGAAACTTCAAGCCGAAAATGGGGCAGATGGCTACCACGTCAGTGCCGTGCATTGGAATTATGTGGCAACAACAAGTCGGCGTGCAACAGGCGAATCTAAATCCGATGTGAAGGCAATGGACGCAAGCAAATGGTCAAAACAAGCGGGTGGATTTTATGCCTATGAAAATGGTCATATCATGTTATGGACAGCTTGGGCAGACCCCACGAATCGCCCTATGTACTCTAAAATGGGTGAATGGACAGAAAAATTCGGCGAAGCCAAAGCCAAATGGATGATTGAAAATTTGCGGAATTTGTGTCTATATCCCAATGTGTTTTTGATGGACCAGTTCAGTACGCAAATCCGTCAATGGCGACCACTTAGTGTGAACAAAACCGAAGTCACGGCTTACTGTTTTGCCCCAATTGGTGAACCCACTGAAAAAAGAGCGTATCGCCTTCGCCAATATGAAGATTTTTTAAATGCCAGTGGCATGGCAACACCCGATGATTTGGAGGAGTTCCGCGCCACTCAAAGCGGTTACGATGCCCGTAATATGGAATGGAATGATATATGTCGTGGGGCAACACATTGGATAAAAGGGGCAGACGACAATGCCAAAAGTATTGACATGAAACCTTTATTGAGTGGTGCTAAAACTGAAGATGAAGGCTTATTCATGGAGCAACATACCTACTGGATGGAAACCATGCTCAAAGCATTGGATAAGGAAAAAGGGGCGAAACCAACAGCAAAAAAAGACGCTGTTTTGGCGTAGTAGCACCCCCTCAGTATTTTTAAGCATTTTGGCTTAAAATTCATCATCTATCATCATTAGGGTTCAAAAGATTTTGTTTTAAAAATAAAGTATTGTTTTTCAATAATTTACAATGCTTTTCGACAAAGGTTTAGTAAACGGAAAATTATTTTTTTTCAAAAAAATAATTTTCCGTTTACTAAACCTACGCACGAAACATTTTTAGGCTATTTATCAAAATCCGTTGAACACTAATGATTTATCATTCATCATTTATCATTCTTTAAAATGACAGATTTTAATAAAATACAAGCCTTTTTATACGCCGAAGCCAGAGCCTTAGACGACAAGGAATTTGACGAGTGGATTGAGTTTTATCACCCCGATTGCCCGTATTACATGCCCAGTTGGGACGATGAAGACCAATTGACAAATGACCCACAAAGGGAGTTGTCCTTGATTTATTACGCCAATCGAGGCGGCATTGAAGACCGTGTTTTTCGCATAAAAACCGAGCGTTCGAGTGCCAGTATGCCCGAACCACGTATCAACCACAATGTCCACAATATTGAAATTTTGGAAGATGATGGGACGAATATCAAACTGCGTTTCAATTGGACAACCCACAGTTATCGCTACCGAATTGTAGATGTTTTCTTTGGTACTTCATTCTATTCTTTGGTCAAAAACGGGGATAGCTTTTTGATTACCAGCAAAAAAGTGATTTTGAAAAACGATATTATACGGCAGGTGATGGACGTGTATCACATGTAAATAATGATGAATAATGAATGATGAATGATGAATATTTTTAGTCATTAAAAGTCATTTTTTTTATCAAAATACTGAGGGGGTAAAATTTGCCCCGCCAATTCATCATTCATCATTTATAATTCATCATTAATAGAATGGCAACGATTGCTTTAAATTTTGAAGACGGTTATACCCGCATTATAGAAGGGCTAAAGGGTGAAAAATTATCCAATTCCGCTTTTAGCGCAAGGATAAATATTCCATTGGATTGCAACGATGGCGTTTGTGGCACGTGCAAATGCCGTGTCAGAAGTGGCAGTTTTGATATGGGTGACGAATATATCGAAGATGCTATAACCGATGAAGAAATTGCACAAGGCTATGCTTTGGCGTGTCAAATGGTGCCAAAATCAGATATGGTGATTGATATTTTGGCAAGTTCAGCCGCTTGTAAAGTCAAAACTGAAACCATTACGACGACCATAGCCAGCCTTGAATTTCCATCTTCGGAGATTGTAAAATTGGTTTTAAAAAGCAAAGACGGGCGTAAATTCAACTTTCTGCCTGGTCAATATGCCAATATTCAATTACCAACGGGCGAAAGTCGTTCTTATTCATTCAGCAATATATCGGGCAGTGAGAGCGTCGAGTTTTTAATACGCTTATTGCCCAAAGGCGCGATGAGTGATTTTTTAAGAGAAACGGCAATTGTGGGCGATTCCTTGAATTTGACAGCCCCTTTTGGCAGTTTTTATTTAAGAGACATAAACGCCCCTACCCTGTTTTTTGCGGGCGGAACAGGCATTGCGCCGTTTTTAGCGATGTTGGAACAATTGTGTAGAGACGTTGCAGTGCAACGTCTCTACGCAGGACACCCGATTCAATTATTTTACGGTGCAACAACGGATGAAAATTTGGTAGAGTTAGACCGTTTGGACAGTTTTAAAGCCAAATTGCCTTTTCAATATCAAACGTGCGTGTCTGTTGAACAATCAGAAAAACACGCACAAGGCTTTGTCAATCAATGGATTACAAAAGATAATTTAGGCGCAAACGCTTACGATATGTACATCTGCGGACCGCCGCCAATGGTTGATGCGGTGAAAAAGAGCATCAATACTGAGGGGGTCGCACAAAGTCATTTTTATGAAGAAAAATTCAATCCCTCGGGAAATTAGTTATTCGTTAATCGTTGTCTGTAACGCGAAAAACGATTAACTAATAACCACGAACGGATAACGATTAACCAACAACAAGTAACGAATAAAATGGACAAGCTCAATATCCAACCTTTTTTAGACAACGCCAAATTCAATCCGTTTCACAGAAACATTTTGCTTTGGTGCGCCTTCATTCTCGTTTTTGATGGCTACGATTTGGTCATTTATGGGACTGTCTTGCCCATTTTGATGAAAAATTGGGCATTAACACCCGTTCAAGCGGGTAGTCTCGCCAGTTATGCCTTGTTCGGTATGATGTTCGGCGCGTTTATTTTTGGCACAATTGCTAATCGGATTGGGCAAAAAAAAGCCATTATTATCTGTATTATGCTGTTTAGTGGCTTCACTTTTCTCTGTGGTTTTGCTCAAAACCCGACCATTTTTGCTTTTTATAGAGTTATGGCAGGGCTGGGCATCGGCGGCGTTATGCCAAATGTCATCTCCTTGATGGCGGAATATTCGCCTAAAAAAATTAGAAGTACCTTAGTCACAACCATGTTTAGTGGATATGCCGTAGGCGGTATTTTGTCTGCACTTTTAGGTATTTTTTTAATTCCCAAAATGGGTTGGCAAGCCGTTTTTTATGTGGGTATTATTCCGCTTTTGCTTTTGCCGCTTATTGTGCATTATTTACCCGAATCGCTTAGTTTTTTGGTAAAAAATGGTAAAATGGACGAAGCTAAAGCCATTTTAGCGAAAGTAGAACCGAGCTACACACCTCAAGGGAGCATTGATTTAGAAGTTACAGCTGCCGTTGCTGGCACAACAGGTGTAAATAATTTATTCACCAATAATCGCCTGTTGAGTACGGTGATGTTTTGGGTCGCTTTTTTCTGTAGTTTATTGACGGTTTATGGCATGAATTCATGGCTCACCAAACTCATTATGACCAAACCCGAATTCAAAGACAATTTAGGTTTAAGCCTTACCTTTTTATTGGTTTTAAATATTGGCGGCATTGCTGGCGCAATCGGCGGTGGTCGTTTGGGTGATAGGTACGATTTACGAAAAACGGTGATTGGCTTTTTTCTGATGGGTTCAGCCGCTATTGGTTTGTTGGGCTTCAGTTCTTCGTTTGTGATGTATGTTTTAATGTTCTTTGCAGGGGCTGCAACTATCGGCAATCAAATTGTACTCAACACCTTAGTTGCTCAATATTATCCCGCTTTAATGCGCTCAACGGGCATCGGTTGGGCATCGGGCGTTGGGCGCATCGGGGCGATTATTGGACCTATTTTCGGCGGCGTTTTAGTCGGTTGGAAATTGCCTTTTGAACAGAATTTCTTTGCTTTTTCTATTCCTGCGATTATTGGGGCAATCGCTATCTTTTTTGTGGATTATCGTAATGAAAAGCAATAAAAAATATTTCAAATTTCAGATTCCAAATTTCAAAATGCCCCCCTCAGTATTTCAGCGTTTTCTTGAATTTTTAAACCTATTTTAATAACCAAGCTAATTCTATATAAATGAAAAAACACCCTTTTTTCAAAATCACAACCGCCTTATTGTTGGTCACGCTCCTTTTCTCTAACTGCAAAACAGACAGCAGTTCGACAACCGCTAAAAGTGCATGGAGCTACTACGGTGGCGACCAAACCAATCAGCGTTACAGCACGCTCAAACAAATCAACACAACCAATGCAAAAGACCTCGCCCTTGCTAGGGAACAATCGCTCAACCTTGACGAAGCGCAAGAATGTACGCCTATCCTCGCAGATGGGATGCTTTTCGTGACAACCGCTTTGGGTCCTAAATACGTTCACGCTTTTGATGCCAAAACAGGCGTGCCTAAATGGAAAGTAGAATTTACCATTCCTGCCGATTTTGCCCGTTTTGCGTGCTGTGGTCTGGTCAATCGGGGGGCTTCATACTCGAAAGGCAAATTATATATCGGACGTTTGGACGGTAAACTGACTTGTTTAGATGCGGCAACGGGTAAAGAATTGTGGTCAACTGTTGTCGTGGATTATCAGCAAGGGGCGGTTATCACGTCTCCGCCACTCATTGTTGGCGATAAAATCATCACAGGACATGGTGGCGGCGAATTTGGCGCAGTTTCCTACCTCAGTGCTTATGATGCGGCAACGGGCAAACAGTTGTGGAAAACATTGACTGTACCAGGCACAGACCCCAAAGTAGCCGAATCTTGGAAAGGCGATAGTTGGAAATCGGGTGGGTCTTCTCCGTGGCTTACGGGCACTTATGACCCCGAATTGAATACCGTTTATTGGGGAACAGGCAACCCGTCTCCGTGGCTTGCCACAGTTCGCAGTACGGATGATGCCAATTATGGCAATAAAACAAATTTGTACAGTGCCTCAACATTGGCTATCAATCCCGATGATGGGTCTATAAAATGGCACTACCAAACCACACCTTGCGATGCGTGGGACTATGACGGTGTGAATGAATTGGTTATGGCAGATTTGCCGATTAATGGGGCTAAAACGCCCGTCATTATGAAAGCGGATAGAAATGGTTTTTTCTACTGCCTTGACCGCCGTGACGGTAAATTGATTTCTGCCGATACGTTTGTTAAAACAACTTGGGCAAAAAATATTGATTTAAAAACAGGTATGCCCGTCGAAGACCCTAAATACCGTGTGACCAAAACCAATACAGCAAAGGGTATTTTCCCAAGTGTTTTTGGTGGTAAAAACTGGCAGCCCATGGCGTTTAATCCAGAAACAGGTTTGGTGTATATTCCAGCAAATACTGTCGGTATGGATTTAAAATCTGCGGACGTCACTTTCCAACGGGGCTATCCTTATATCGGCACAGAGTTAGGGGTTATTCAGACCACTACGCCAGGGGAATACATCGCTTGGGATCCCGTTGCTAAGAAAAAAGCATGGAGTATTCCACAAAAATTCCCTCTTGCAGGGGGTGCGGCGACCACATCAGGTGGTTTGGTTTTCTTTGGCAATATGGAAGGCAAATTCCACGCGGTTGATGCTAAAACAGGGCAAATACTTTGGCAAACCAAAACAACTTCGGGTATTTGTGCTGCACCAATGACTTATGAAGTAGAAGGCAAACAATATGTCGCTATTGTTGAAGGTCGCCCAAATATAATTGTGGGTTTCCTTGGTGCAATGGGCGCAGAGATTATAAAAGCCACGCCCGCAGGTGGTAAAATCTCTGTTTTTGCTTTAAATGGAGGCAAATAAATTTATTTTTTACGGGGTCATACCTTTCCAAAAGTTTTAAACTTTTGGAAAGGTGTGATGCGTAAGGGTAAAATGCTAAAAATACTGAGGGGGTGCATTAGGGTTGAAATTAGCGTAAAAACTTGCGTAAAATTTCAAACTTGACGCAAGTTGTATCTGCCCCACAAATTCATCATTCATAACTCATCATTAAAATAAAATGGCAAAATACACTTTAAATATAAACGGCAAGGCGCAAGTCTTAGAAGCCGAACCAGATATGCCCCTTTTGTGGGCTATCCGTGATATTGTAGGCTTGACAGGTACAAAATTCGGCTGCGGCATGAGCCAATGCGGGGCGTGTACGGTACACCTCAACGGGCAACCAATTCGCTCTTGTGGGGTGACGGTGAGTACCATTAAAAAAGGGAAAATTACGACAATCGAAGGGCTATCCGCCGATACAAATCACATCGTGCAACAAGCATGGATTGCCGAACAAGTGCCGCAATGTGGCTATTGTCAAAGTGGACAAATTATGAGTGCAGTTGCCCTTTTGAAAACCAAACCCAATCCGACAGATGACGATATTGATACTTATATGTCGGGCAATCTCTGCCGGTGTGGCACATATCAGCGCATCCGCAAAGCGGTTCATCGGGCAGCTGATATGCTGAAAGAGAATGGTGGTAAAATGGAATTGCAAAAAGGCACAACAAAGGGTTCTACTTCTATGAAAGGCTAATGTAGTGGCTACTTTAGTATTATCACTCATTAGTGTTCAAAAGATGCAGAAGTTTCTAATGTAAAATATACACGGGGTTTTCGTAGAGACGTTGCACTGCAACGTCTTAGTTGCGGTCAAAAAAAATCGGAAAAATAGATTGATGCCAAGACGTTGCAGTGCAACGT
>JAYVKQ010000420.1:0-3771 GCA_043768285.1 Saprospiraceae bacterium
TACGATTTGCAGATAAAAAGCATAACAGATACGGAATGGCGTACCGTTTCGGGCATCCGTACTGCCTCTTATGCAACGAGTGGTCTGAACAATTGCACTGTGTATCAAGCGCGTTTGAAAGTCAATTGCTCTGCCACAAGCAGCAGCGAATGGAGCTATATCATTGTGTTCAAAACAGGCGGTTGTCCACCAGTTTGTTACAAGCCAGAGGGTGTTAAATTTTTCGTGTCTGATACCGTAGTCATCCTTTCATGGAATTCAAGACAAGCATCTAAATATGTGTTGCAGTATAAATTAGATACCGAAACGACTTGGAAAAGCATCAATGTAGCTGATAATTACTATATATTGACGGGTTTGACACGTTGTAAAAAGTATAATGTCCGTGTGCAGGCTGTGTGCAGTGCTACATCTTCAAGTGATTATAGCAGCATCGCTAAATTTGACATCAGATGCCAAACAACGGCTACTTGCGCAGTGCCAACATTGATGCGTGCTGATATCGTAAGAGATACAACGGCTATATTGACATGGTTGAGCTTTGGCTCAAAATACGATGTGCAATACCGCATCAAAGGCATAGCGACTTGGACAGATGTTACTTCAAATGTCAATCGCTCGACACATACCTTAACAGGTTTGAAAAGATGTACGAACTACGAATGGCGCGTCCGCACGCAATGCACAGGCAACAGTGCCAATAATATGAGTGCTTGGACAGAAGCTCAAAACTTCAAGACCACAAGTTGTTTGTTGCCTGATATTGAGGGTAGCGTATCTGTACAAAGTAAAATCACGGTATCTTCAATATTCCCGAACCCAGGTCAAGCCTATGTTCAATTGACTTATACATTGGAAACAGAAGCGCAAGTGTCTGTGCAGTTACTCAATGCGCAAGGTCAAATCGTGAAAAATATAGCGGCTGGTAATCAAGAAGCGGGTCAATATATGCAAGTCATTGACGATATGAGCGATGTACCAACAGGTCTCTATTTTATCCATGTTTTGACAGATGGTAAAGTAGCTGTGACGCAGAAATGGATAAAGCAATAGTGTATAACTATTTGTAAATCAATTTTTTATACATAATTTTCTATATAAAAAAAAGCCATTCAAACTAAGGTCTGAATGGCTTTTTTTTACTACTGTATTTCGATATAATACTCCCCTCAGTATTTTGTCCGATTTCACCTATTAAGTAGATGTACGATAATAAATGTACGATGTACGACTTTTAATGTGATGATTATCAGTATATTATAAAAAATAGAATTGTCGATTATTTATATTTACCTACTTATTCATCGTCATCATCATCAGGTTTTTTAGTTGTAAAATCAGTTTTGAGGTCATAGCGCACAATATGGGTTTTGATTTCGATGCCATCAATGGTCTGCACGGCTTCATAAACCTTTGGATTGGTAATAGTAGAGCGAACAAAAACCAAGTAAATACCCGTTATTAAATTCAAGCCTTTGATATAGTATGCCAATTGTTTTTTACCTTCTTCAAACTGTACAGTATCACTATAAACCTTCGTTTCTACCACATATTCATAGCCCTTCGCTGAAATAACAATATCACTTCGCCCTAATGCAACTTGAGGTTCGAGATAGGTTTTGCCACCCACAAGGCTTATTAAAGCGTTGATATACGTATCAAAACTATAGACCAAAGCGGCTTCTTTTAGTGAAATATAGTTGCCCTCCGCATCTTTTTCCCTAAAATATCGAAACCCTTTTCTTTGGGCATATTCTTTATAATTGAGGATAATTTTATCCATATCCAACTGCCCACTGGGTTTAAGAAATGTATCTACATCCATATTGCCTTTCACGCGGTCAATTTCACCATTCATATAAGGATAGAAAGCGACATAGAGGCATTTCCGATAAATAGGCACATGAAAAACGACGTTGTTATCTTTGTCGTAAGTAATTACCCCGTTGGCATACAGTTCTTTTATATTATCTTTATAAATTTGAAAAGGCACTTTTGCATCTGTAAACAATAATCTTTCTACAAAAGCCTGATGCTTTTTGGCTTTATTAATGATGTTTGAGATGTTTTTATCCAATACCTTATTCAAATACCAGTCTTCTACCTCCAAATAATCTTGGTACGTTATTGTGGGTTTCCCCTTACATAATTTAAGCAATTGCGCGGCAAATCCATTCACTAAGCCTGGCTGATTGGCAGTTATTTCACTAATTTTATTTTTTACTGAAGGGTCAAACAATTGCCCTGTTTCAATATCGTGCTGAGTTAATAACTCAATCGTTTCTTCATGCGTAAAAAAAGGCACATTCAAATTATCTGTAATATTAAAAGGACTTGCGTTGTCCTGAACCACACCGACTATATTACTAATACCTACTAAAATAACTGATTTTAAACTATGACTTTCACGGCTGTGATAGACATTGCGAATGGAGTGGAGAAAATCACCAAAAAACTCTGGATTAATACCTTCTACCTCATCTATGATTAGCACTAATTTTTTATCTGTGATTTCGCTTATAGTAATAAATGTGCTTCCTAAATCTTGTCCGTCAAAATCAATATGCCAATACTGCAATAAAGCACTGTGCAACCCTTTTAAAAAAGTATCAAGTGTTGCTTTTTTGTAATTTTCGAAATTAACAAAAGCAACCTTGTATCCCTCCTCTGTTAATTCATTTGATAATAGCTTAAAAAAGGTACTCTTACCCGTCTGGCGAGGTGCCCAAATGGTAAAATATCTATCATTATGAACCTTCTCCAAACCCTCCAATACAAGCTCAGGACGCATTAAGGTATAATGGTCTTTGATGATATTGGGTCCAGAGGTATTGAAATAACGCATATTTAATTATTTTGGGCAAATATACACAAAAGGATAGAAAATTTAGTGCATTTTGATAATACTTACCCTACAAATGCTCGCAAGTATTATACTTTTTCAAAAGCACCCCCTCAGTATATTAGCCGATTTTCACCCATTTTTCAATAAACAAAGGGTTAAAACAAAAAAGTCCTATCCAGAAACACGCTGAATAGGGCTTTTTTTTGTGTGAAAATTATCCTATTTTTGCCCCCCAATACTGAGGGGGTGCTTATTAATTAAAAAATGATAGCCATGCAAAATGATTATTTAGATAGCGTAAAAAAGCAATTTGAATACTATAAAATGCTCGGAGACAAAACGTTTGCTCAACTATCGGATGAACAATTGTTTTGGCAATTTAATGCGGAAAGTAATAGTGTTGCCGTGATTGTGAAACACCTTTGTGGCAATATGCGCTCTCGATGGACTGATTTTTTGACAACAGATGGTGAAAAAGCGTGGCGTAATCGAGATGCTGAATTTGAAAACAATATAAGCACACGCGAAGATTTGATAGCACAATGGGAAGAAGGCTGGCAGTGTCTTTTCACTGCTTTGAATAGTTTAACAGAAAATGACCTTTCAAAAGTGATATATATTCGCAATATGGGGCATTCCGTTATGGAAGCAATAAATAGGCAATTGGCGCATTATCCCTATCACGTAGGGCAAATTGTATGTATTGGGAAAATGCTGTGTGATGATACATGGCAATCACTATCCATTCCAAAAGGTAATTCGCAAGCCTATAATGCTGATAAATTCAATAAACCAAAACGTAAACAACATTTTACAGATGAATATTTAATGCGAATAATGGGTTGAAAAGCCCCGTTAGGGCAGGGTTGATTGGTTCTAAACCCGAAGGGTTTTAATGTGAATAACCCCGAATGAAATTCGGGGAA
>JAYVKQ010000421.1:0-2736 GCA_043768285.1 Saprospiraceae bacterium
CCTAAGTCGTTACAAAAATTGATTCTAAGTGCTTTGCAAGTACTTTACAAGTACTTTAATCACTATTCATTACACATTCATTTATTAATAAAAATCTAAACTTTACTCTTTATGAGAACATTAACGAAAGAAATGCAGCAACATATTACGCCACAAATGGCGTTGCACACATTACAAGAAGGCAATAATCGCTTTATCAACAATTTAAGAGCGAACCGAAATTTATTACAGCAAGTAAACGACACTAAAGAAGGGCAGCATCCTTTCGCTGTTATTTTGAGTTGTATTGATAGCCGTACATCAGCTGAATTGGTATTTGATCAGGGTTTAGGCGATGTATTCAGTATTCGCATTGCTGGTAATATCTTAAATGAGGATATACTTGGCTCGATGGAGTTTGCCTGCAAGGTAGTAGGTGTGAAAATAGTTGTCGTTTTAGGGCACAACAAATGTGGTGCTATCAAAGGTGCAGTTGCTGACGTGAAGATGGGAAATTTAACCCATTTGTTGGATAAAATTAAGCCTATAGTTGAAAAAACGAAAACAACTTGTGGTCATTTGCACTTCAGTGATGCTGAAATGACGGATGCCGTGGCTTCTTCCAATGTACGCTCGGTTGCCGAACAAATCGTGGAGAGAAGCCCCATTTTGCGCGATATGTTGGAGGCGGGAGAAATTGGTATTGTAGGCGGTATGTACAATGTAGATACGGGTCGTGTGGATTTTTTCGATGATGAAGTGACCATGTTCGACAAGCGAAATTCCGCACATAATGCTAACTCACAACCTGTTATGAATTAGTCGTTGTCAAAATACCGAAGATAGATGTCAGACGCTTTTGAAGCGTCTGACACCTTATACTCAGTTACTAAGGTACTAATACTCTCAAAGATAATGGCTTGACGGTAAACGTCAATTTACGCTGCTCAACTTCAAAACCTTCACCATCTACTTGCGCATAATCATCATCGAATAGGGTTATGTCTATATGTTTGCCGCTCAACCTTTTCACTAATGGACTACGATTAATACTTTTTGTAAGCATCCGCAACGTTGTAAAAAAGTACCGAAGCTTATTGGCAGGTTTAAAAATAACGACTTCTAATTGCCCGTCATTAAATTTGGCAGCGGGTGCAACCACAAAATTGTAGCCATACATAGGCGCGTTAGCTACAGTTATAGTAAAAGCCTCTGTTGTAACTGTTTGATTATCAACAGTTATCTCATATTTTTTAAATTTATATCCAAAAAGGTGTTTGAAAAAATGCTTGGCATAACCTTGTAAGCCGCGCAGTTTCGAGCCTTTGAGCTGGTGCGCTACTTTTGCTTCAAACCCTACACCCGCGAGATTGACAAACGGGCGACCATTCAGTAGGCAAGTATCAATCACTTGTACTTTTGCGGTGCTCAATCGCCGCAATACTGAGGGGATGTTGCGCCCCCAACCTAAATACATAGCAAAGCCATTTCCCGACCCCGCCGGTAATATGCCCAAAGCCGTATTACTATCGATTAAACCTTGCGCAACTTCATTTACCGAACCATCACCACCCACCGCAAATACGACATCCAAGCCTTCTCGTGCGGCTTCTTGCGCCAGTTCGATAGCGTGACCAGCGTATTCGGTATAAACGATGTCGAATTGGAATTGAAAAGCGTCTAACTCTTGGGCAATGAGGGCTTCTACATTCAAGCGTTTGCGCACGCCAGAATAAGGATTGATGATAAACCGAACCCGTTTTTTACCACCCGAGAGGGAGGGGGTATCTTTCAAAGTGTTGTTTTGTAAATATTCTATCAATTAGGAAACGATTTGTACTAATTTTTCAAACCAAGTTTTTAAAAAGGTTTTTTCTTTTAAAAATACGTATGAATAAAAACCTATACAGGCAACAGTTATCCCTGCCAAAACGTCTGCCACATAGTGATGGCGCGTATAAACAGCGGAAAACCATATACCAAGTGCAAAAATACCGAAAAATATATTTACCAAACGTTTTTTTAATGATAATCCTATTAAAAAACACAATAAAGGAAAGGCAGAGTGCATAGACGGCATAGCGGCAAACACGTTGGAGTTTTTTTGATATAAATTTTCAAACATTTTTATATCAAATATTGTATCAAAATTCAATAAGCCTGCTGCACTGCTGCCTGTATTGTGCAGCACTTTAAAGCCATATTGCTCTACATACCACGGTGGCGCGGCAGGATAGGCGTAATAGATGCAAAAACCTATTATATTAATGATAAAAAAACCAAAAGCAAAATCCAATGCCAGTCGTCTATGGTTTTTAAAAAACAGAAAAAAGGCAAACCCGAAGGGAATAGGCACCCAATTGATATAGAAAAAGCCCGTCAAAATATCTAAAAAGCTATTGCCATTGTGCCGCCAATATTCATTGAGTGTCAGTCGCGCCCCCTCAGTATTGATGCCAAAAAATGTCTTTTCGAGGTTGTAAATATCTTCAACATGGACTGGATTGACGGTATAGTTTGGCTTTAAGCGTAAGGCATCATACATCAAGCCATATAACAACAGTATGAAAAAAGCATATAGAAACTTCCGCGAAGTGGCGGTGCCAAAATAGACGATAAAAGTAAAAAAGAGGAAAAATGTATGCTCTGGCTTAAAGCCTACAACAAAATACAACCAAGAGGCATAAAAAAGTAGCCACCCCGAAAATAAGGTGATATGGGAAGGCGTAAATCTCTGAAATTCTGTTTTCTGCGGTG
>JAYVKQ010000422.1:0-4229 GCA_043768285.1 Saprospiraceae bacterium
AAAAGTGGCGTAGCCACGACATTTCGGTAGAATTGCGCCTTTACAGTTTTTAGGGAGTAGCGTAGCTACGGCATCTTTGAATTTTTCTCTAATGCCCAAAGAAAAAACGATAGTGTAAAAAACTTCTCAAATACAGGGAGAACGGCTTTTTTTGCCTATATTGCACTTCTAACGAGGCTGTTTAAATCTACATATTCATCTATAAAATAATGCATAATTCTATAACCTACAACATATATCAAGGCAAAATAGACCCCCAAATACTGAGGGGTATCCTCACTTTGTATCATAAAATATTTGGTATCGAAAAAACAGAAAAAGTAGTGCAATATTGCGAAACGATGCCCACTTTACTCACTATTGTTGCGCAAAACGAGGATGACATTATAGGCTTTAAAATAGGCTATGCTATTGATGAAAACATATTTTATAGCTGGCTCGGCGGCGTTGATGAAGGATATCGAGGACAAAATATTGCGGGGACTTTGATGACTATGCAGCATGATTGGTGTAGAGTAAATGACTACAAAATAATCCGCACCAAAACCCTTAATCGTTGGCGTAATATGTTGATTTTGAATATCAAACAAGGGTTTGAGATAAAGGAAACATATACCGATGAGCGCGGCATTTTGAAAATTGTTTTAGAGAAAAAATTGTAAGTTTTTAAGAACGGTTTGAATTAACCCAATATCTTTGCTTGTTGTTTGCATTTCTTTAAATACTTAGGACAGCCACTAATTACACTAATTTTCTCTAATTTTCTCTAATTTATTTCTATAAAACAGTTTATAATTAGTGAAAATTAGTGCAATTAGTGGCTGCCTAAGTAGTTGCATATTTTTTTAATAGACTTTAATATTGAGTTATGACCATAAAAGATAAAGTGTTCATCGTAACAGGCGGGGCTTCGGGCTTAGGGTTAGCCACCGCGACTATGATAGTTGAAAACAAAGGCTATGTGCTTTTGGCAGACGTAAATACGGATGCGGGTAAGCAAGCTGCTCAAAATTTGGGCAAACGTGCTAAGTTTGTCTATACAGATGTGGCAGATGAAAAGAGTGTGAAAAAGGCGATTGAAACTGCCGTTGCTAAATTCGGTGGTTTGCATGGGGCTGTCAATTGTGCTGGTTTAGCACCTGCCGCGCGTGTGGTAGGGCGTGATGGGGCACATAATTTGGCTATGTTTACAAAAGTCATTCATGTCAATTTGATAGGCACATTCAATATCATTCGGCTTACTGCCGAAGTGATGCAACACAATGAACCCAATGAGCAAGGCGAGCGCGGTATCCTCATCAATACTGCTTCCGTATCTGCTTATGATGGGCAAATTGGGCAAGCGGCATATTCAGCGTCAAAAGGCGGTGTGGTGGGTATGACTTTACCTATTGCGCGAGAGTTAGCAAAAATGGGCATTCGCAATATGACTATTGCCCCTGGCATATTTGAAACACCATTGATGGCGAATATGAGCGAAGCCACGCGCATATCGTTGGGGCAACAAGTGCCTTTCCCTGCGCGTCTGGGCAAGCCAGCCGAATATGCTTTTTTGGCAAAACATATTATTGAAAATGTGATGCTGAATGGTGAAGTTATTCGGATAGATGGGGCGATACGGATGGCGGCGAAATAAATTTTGGGATAAAATAATGGATGATTTTACTAAGTAGCGTAATAATAATGAGTTGGTCAAAAGGTTCCGTCGCATTCATTCAACGGGCTGCGTAAATCATTGATTACCAACGCCTCCGTCGAATAAATTCGACGATACATTTTGACTAACTCATTATTATTATGCTACTTAGGCGAAGCCACAACAACTACCCCCTCAGTATTGTCACGATTTTCCAGCTCCGTTTGCGCTAAAGCTAAGGCTTGTTCCATATCTGCCAGACCAGATAAATTGATTATCCGCGCACCAACCAGTAGGTGTATATCGGGCAAACTGCGCCCCGCATCGCCAAAATCGGTAAGGTCGAGAATAACCATCTCTACTGTTTTTAAGACCTCGCCAATAGTGGTATTATGCACCTGCGCGTTGCTGCGTTGTAAGCGAATTACGCCCGTTTTATCCGTCACTCTAACGGCTATTTGTTTTGATTTAAACAAGCCAAATAGGGTAGAAGTGTGTTTTTCGGTAGAAAAAACGTATAAATTTGATGTTTCTCCTTGTAATTGTACCTTTTCGATATCGGTGTGCATAGATTTTGCGGCAGATGCGCGACAATCTTCTTGGGTTATTATTTTGACATTATTATTTTCTTTTTTTAATTCTGTAGTACCAAAAGCGGTGGCGCGGACTAAGTTGCGGCGCGTATCTACTTCCACTTGCACTTCAACCGTTTCGGGTACTGCGCCTATTTTAATGACGGCTTCGGCAGCTTCTCTACGCACTGTTAATATATCTTCGGGCGTGGGGTCAATAATATTGCGCTCCACAGTATCGCGCACCATTGCTAAGGCTACGCCAATGGTCGAAATGACTTCCGCTTTTTTCGCTAATCGGGCGGGTAATTGCATCAATTCGCCTGTATAAAGCACTAATGAAGCTGCACCGCCACCACCACCAATCAACTCTACTGTTTTCCTATCCAAATGATATTCAATGATTAATGCCTCAATTTGCTTGGCTACTTTTTTACAGGATATATCTAATATTTCGCGGGCAGTTTCTTCTATTGTTTTACCAATGGCATCTGCTAAAGGTTTGAAAGCTAAACGCGCAGCTTCTGTATTGCCTTTTGCAAAAGCCGTATCAGGTATTATATCTAAAAGATTTGCCGCGCAAGTAGGGGTGAGGGAATACCGTTTGCCGCTTTTGGTTTCGATAGCCGTATAGTCATCCGCATCTTTCTCCGTTGGGCGTAAATGAACGAGTTTTGAGCCTCTAAATACTGAGGGGTCTTGAAAACAGGCATAATGTAGCCCCGCAATATGCGCTGAACGTGAGCCGACATCTACTATTTTACCCCCTTTTTCGCGTATCATACTACCGCCCGCAATGGCTAAAGTCCGCACATCGAGGGTATTCAAATAGGTGCGATGACCGCCTACTCTTGCCGATTTAGTTTGCGGCTGTCCATCTCTTATGACCGATATATCCGCACTCGTGCCACCTACTTCAATGAAAATACCATCGGACACCCTTTCGTGCATCAAAGCCCCCGCGATACCTGCGGCAGGACCCGACAGCATGGTCATAATGGGTCGGCGATGCACTTCTTCAACGCTCATAACACCGCCATCGGAGCGCATAATCATCAAAGGGGCAGTGATACCTGCTTGTTTGACACAGGCATCGGTCATGGTGGCTGTGTGTATCATTTTTGGTAAAATCGCGCCATTTATGACTGCCGTGCGGGTGCGGGTACGCAAGCCATAGAGGGTTGATACGTCATGCCCACTCGTTGCCAACAAACCTTTTTGACGCGCCAATTCAGAAATCAAAATTTCATTTTCAGGCTTATCTACGCCAAAGGCTTCGGAGGTGACGATTACTTCTATTCCCTTGTTTTTAAAATCAAGTAATTGATTATCAATAACTTGTGTATCAATATGTGTGTCTGAATAAAAGATATGCTCGGCTTGTAAAAAACGATTGGGCGCAAGTTCGATGGGCGGAATTTTAGTATCCATTTTCGCTTTAATACCTTCTAAACCACTGCCAATACCGATAATGCCCACCTTCGCCACATCACCTTCCAAAAGGGCATTGGTGGCTTGGGTCGTAGAATGAGCGATGAAAACCACATCATTAGGTAGGATATTCAACTCCGATAAAGCGCGATTAATGGCATTGATAATGCCGAGTGCAACCCCCTCAGTAGCATCATGCGTAGTTGGTACTTTTAGTTGTGAAATTACTTCTCTGGTAGCATGGTCAATGACGACAACATCGGTGAATGTGCCGCCAACGTCTATGCCTACGCGAACTTGTTTGGACATATGGTGAAGGTTAAAAATCAAAAAAACCGTAAAGCTATAAGATAAATGGTATATTTATATAGAAATTAAAAGTCAAATATATAAAGTCAGAAGCTATTAGGTACGAAATTAATCACTAACTTTTGAAAATTCAGTATTTTTCAAACATCTAATTTTGATATATATCTATCAAAAATGTGATACCCCCTCAGTATTTTTCAAACTAAATGCATAAAATATACCAACACGAATAACATAATTGATACATTCTGGTAACTTCGGAAATCTATGAAATAAACATT
>JAYVKQ010000423.1:0-2839 GCA_043768285.1 Saprospiraceae bacterium
GACTTGTAGATGGCATAAAATCGTTTAGCATGAAAATTTGGAACCGTTGGGGCGAATTGATATACGAAAGCTCCAATCCGTATGACGGCTGGAATGGGCGCAAATTTAACACTGGTGGAGATGCACCAGAAGGTGTATATTTGTGCGTCGTTAACTATATTGCTCCACGGGGTGAAATCAAACAATTGCGGAGTTATGCAACTTTGATACGATAACACACAAACCACAATCGAATAACCATAAACATATGAACAAGTGAAAAAACGGACTTTTTGGATAATTTTGACTATTTTGATGACCCCCTCCCTATTTTGGGCAAGACATATAGTCGGTGGCGATATCACTTATCGCGTGGTAAGTTCTTCTGCCACCAGCAACCGTTATGAATTCACGATGCGTATTTATCGAGACTGTAATGCACAAGATGGAGCAGCTCTCGACCCAAATGCGATTATTACGTTTTTTAGAAGAGGTCAAGTTGCAAACGTTGATAAAATCACAACTCCTTTAATACGACCAACTAAAACAATTGGCGCACCAGTGTTACCTTGCCTCACGCCACCAGTGTTGTGTGTAGAAGAAGGCGAATATAGGTGGACACGAGACTTGCCGATAATTAATGATACGTATATCGTTGTGTATCAACGATGTTGTCGTAATAACTCTATCAATAATATCATCAACCCCGGGGCAGCAGGGGCAAGTTATACCGTTGAAATTTCGGCTTTATCGCAATTAGTAGGCAACAACTCCCCGAGTTTCAAATCATTTCCACCAACCGTTATTTGTGCTAATTATCCTTTAGTTTTAGACCAATCGGCGGTAGATACTGAGGGGGATCAGTTGGTGTATCGCTTTTGTGAACCCTATTCTGGCGGCTCGGCGGGTGGTACTGGCTGCAACAGTACGGCTCCGAATCCTGCGTGTTGGCCCCCCAATAGTACCATAGCATACAGACAACCTGATTTTACATTTCAAGCACCACTCGCAGGAAACCCTATCGTATCTATTGACCCGAACACGGGTAAAATAACAGGAACGCCTGACCGACAAGGGCAATTTGTGGTCAGTATATGCGTAGAAGAATACCGACAGGGCAAGTTGTTGAGCGTCTTAAAAAGAGACTTTCAATTCAATGTTGCGCCCTGTACGCCTAATGTTTCAGTCAATTTGAATAAGGATACGATTATTGACAAGACCCAATATTTTACAAATTGTGGAGAGAATTTTTTCAAAATAATTAATACTACAACGGGCAGAAACAATATATTTGACTTTCGATTTGAAGTAGATACAAAAAAAGACACTGTCATATATAGGGATTGGGAACCAACCATTCAATTACCCGATACAGGCAAATTTAGTGGCAAATTACTGATAAACCCAGGGACACAATGTGCTGATACGGTTCCGCTTCAATTCAATATTTTCGCTAAATTATTATCCGATTTCACTTACACCTATGATACCTGTATTGCAGGACCCGTTTCTTTTAAAGACGTATCGAAAACGTTTAATGGCGTTATTACAAAACATTATTGGAATTTTGGCGATGGCAGAGATACTTTTGTTCAAAATCCATCACATTTATATGCCACCCCTGGTACTAAAAAGATTTCGCTCAAAGTAACAGATAGTAAAGGCTGTTCGCAAGACACAGTGCGCCAAATCAACTGGCAACCTGTGCCGCCCATTATCCTCTTTCAACCCAGCTCTTTTTCGGGCTGTTCCCCTGCAAAATTGACGTTTACAAACCTATCGCGCCCAATTGATAGCACCTACAATATTCGTTGGACATTTGGCGATAGTGGTGTATCGAAAGCCATTAGCCCTACGTATATCTATAAAAATACGGGTGTTTATAGTTTAAATATTGACATAACATCGCCAATTGGTTGCAAAACAAGCCGCAGTTTCAAAGATATTATCACCATATATCAAGGCTCGACGGCAGATTTTGAATTTGCGCCCGAAAAAATAACGCAATTGAAAAATGACATCACTTTTTTAGACAAATCACTTTTTGCTTCCCGCTGGCAATGGCAACTCAATGGCAAAGGGTTTTCATCAAGGCAAAATCCTGCGTATTCGTTCAGGGATACGGGCATCCAGAGGGTCAAATTATACGTAAGTAATCAATATGGGTGTACCGATACGATAACAAAATTGGTAGATGTCGTTCCCGAAGTTATTTATTTTTTACCAAATGCTTTTACGCCAAACAACGACGCTGTAAATGATGTTTATATGGGTAGTGGCATCATATATGGTGTCAAAAATTTTAGTATGAAAATTTGGAACCGTTGGGGGCAATTGATATACAATGGTACAAGCCCCAACGAAGGCTGGAATGGTAAAATGTTTAATACGGGTCAAGAAGTACCAGAGGGTATATACTCTTGCGTTGTCACCTATACGGCTCCGCGCGGTGGTTTCTCACAATTTAAAAGTTTTGTGACGGTGGTTAGATGAAAAAATAAAAAAAATACTGAGGGGGGTATCATTAAATTGAAAAAAGTCATATATTTGGTAAGTGGATTAGGAGCAGATGAACGAATTTTCTTGAATTTAGACTTTAAAGATGTCGAAGTTAAACATATCAAATGGCAAACACCCAAACCCAATGAACACATTTCGGAGTATGCCTTACGTCTAACTGAGCAAATAACAACACCAAACCCATTTTTTTATTGAAAATATTGATTTTATAATAAAAAATGGAGAGCATTTAATGGTTTACAACAAAGCAAATGATGTCATCAAATTAGTTCTTTGATTTTAAAAAGTGCAACGGAACGCTGTTCCGTTTTAGAATACTACCTACAACGGAACAGCGTTC
>JAYVKQ010000424.1:0-19963 GCA_043768285.1 Saprospiraceae bacterium
GTCCTTGTTTGTCACGAACAACGATTTCTACCATACAATCGTTGAAGTTGCCCATCATATCTATTACGCGTGACTCAACCATCAAACGACCTATATCTTGACAACCTAAATCAAGGCTTTCAGTCCAACATTCGGTATTACCTGCTGTCATACGACGAATTAATCTACGCGTAACACCGCAATTGTCAGCTGAGTTACCAGCAATAGCAGCCGCTGTAATAGATGCAGCCCCATTATTGGCTAATGTAACTTCTGTACCATTACAGAATGGTGTTGGAGATAAGTTGTCAATGACAACAACAGTTACTTTAATCTTAGTCACGTTACCGCAAGCATCAGTTGCAGACAAGACAAAGTAAGGGTCAAGTCCTACGCTGGTAGCTCTTATGTTACCAGATAGGTTGATACTATTGTCAGCTGGGCTTGAAACGGTCATACTTGGCATACCATCGAAACGGATTGTGCCTGTACCATTTACAATTGGACCCGCTGTCACTGTTACAGGATAACTACTGCAATTATCATCTGTCAAACTAATTTTAACAGAATTTAAACGATTGCCTAATGTGACACGGTCGCAGAAACCATCGTCCATAACGGGCAAAATTCTGATAGATGTATTGAATGGCTCCGCAGTAGTTGCAGGAGTTTGAGTATAATTACCACCTTCGGCTTGAGCAGAAATAGCAGTTGGCTCATTTGGTAAGTCTTTCAATAACGTGTAAACAAACTCATCAATACGCATATTACCCATGCACACTGTTTGACGAACTGGTGTTCTTGGATAATTGTTGTATCTAACACCAATGCGTGGTGTTATGTCATCCATAACGTTTATTGTTTGGGTGACTACTGAAGCAACACCACATCTTATCACTTTCCATCTACGTGTAATCATTTTTGATGCACCGCAGCCGTTCATCGACGTTTCGTCAATCAAAGTAGCAGAAGAACCGCAATAATCTGTACCCGATGTAATTGTTTCACCTCCATTTGCTGCACCGTTTGTATTCCAATCTACAGAAGGTAAACCCGCTTTTGAAATATCAGAGTTGCCTTGGCAGCTCAAATTTAACGTAGTAGGAATAACTAAATTAGGTGCAATGACAATAATATTTTGTAACACTGGGGCGCTGGCATTACCGTAAATATCTTTGAATATCCAAGTCCGTACTATCAATTGTGCTGAACAAGCATTTGCAACTGTTGTAGGAACAGGGTCAGCATCCGTATAGCTCGCTGTAAAATTGTGGCAATCTGTAACAGTTGCAAATACAACAACAGAACTACTTGGAGAAGCTGACCACGTTGGATTTACACGTGTCATAACAACACCACTATTTGCTGCGATACTACTCAATACAGGTTCTGGTATGCGGGTATTTAGACTTGGATCACTACCAGGACCTACCTGTGCAATCACTGTACCAGGCAGAGGCACCTTACCATTTTGCAATTGGTTGCAACGGATGTAAGATGGATTGGTGATACCTGTTGCCACTGGCGCAGTTTTATCAAGAACTTTGGCAAATGTGAAACACATTACGCCTTTGTACATAATCATTATCTCGAATTCTTGACCAATGTCATCACGCGTAAATGGACGCAATGGCGTTGGCGATAAGCCAGGTTTGCGCATCGTTACGGTTGCACCTGTTGGTGGTAAGCCTAAATCTGCCGTCGATACTGTTTGTGTGCAATTTGCATCTAAAGCAATGTCTATTTTTTGCTTTGTAAAATATACATCTACTGTTTTGGGCAAATCTACACACTTGTTAGCCTGCGTTAAAGCAGTAAGTGTCAATGTTGCTTTTCCAGATGCCTTATCGTTAGGTCCTGGTACATACGTTGTCGCAGAACCGAAGGCAGTGCCACTAATAAATGAACCATCACCACTTGTTGACCATTGACCCGTTGAACCACTATTATTAGGGTTGAACGTTGCGCCGAGGTCAGACATTTTGATATTTGAACCATTACAAGCCAAAACAGTACTACCCGCATCAAATCTTGGTTTGTGATTGACTTTAACATCAAAAGACAACGGCACTATTGGATTTAATCCGCAAGGAGCAGGTAAACTTGTAGGTGTCCATATGATTCTTACATCTTGAACAGCACCATTCAAACTTATGGCAGCAGCATTAGGGGTGAAAACATTACCCGCAAATGTGCCCGCAACAGTACTTGATGCTTGATATCCTAATAAAGCGTTCGTTACTGGATCAAGTATGGGTTTAGTTTTATCAACCAAAAATGCCGACCAACTACCATTGGGATAGCTTGGCGGTGGCGTGAATGCCAATGTTTGATCTTCACACATCTCATTCATCATGGCTGTAACACCCACACCAGTCGTTGGCGTTGGGCAACCTCCCACTTTCAATGGAATTGACGTTTTAGTAGGATCTACACCTGGCACATCAACTACTATGCTATTAGTCAGTGGACATCCGGGAGCAACAAGTGCTGTAAACTCTAATGTCACTTTTTGTCCCGCTGTTAATGTGGCACCAGGAGCAAACAGGTTTGTCCAGAGTTCCTTTTGTGCAGCGACATTACTACCGGGCCACCATCCATAGAAGTTAGGATTAATGGCAACACCTACTGGGGCAGGCGTAGCAGGAATAAATGTAGGTTGTGGTATTGCCTGTGTTATCGAATTGTAAGGCGAACCAACTGCATAAAAACAAGGCTTTTGCTGAAAATAAATATCATCGAACAATTTGACATTTGTTAAATCAGCAGCACCTGTGTTTTCAGCCATTACCTGATATGTAACCAATGACCACGCTGGATATGCAGGATAAGGTTTTACGTTTGTAATACCTTTTTGTACTTCAATATCCGCTTCGCAGACTGCAAAGACTTGAAAACCGTTATCCGTACCAACGTAAGTAACCCCTGGGATACCTGTGCCTGTTCCAGCACCTGTCAAACCACAAGGAATAGCTTTTACCGCATTTTTAAACGTTTTTCCATTGAGTGGGCCACCTTTCAAATCAGCAACAGCAGCCCAGTGGAAGAAAAATGCACCTGTTGCACCAATATAAACATCCACACCACCATCAGCAGCCAAAGCATAAACGTAATTATCCTCTGTATTTAACACATTAGTCATATCAACGATGTTTTGGTTATTCAAAACACCACCACCTGTATATTTTGTAACACAATAATCAGCAATTAAATTTCCCAAAAAACCATAATACGAAAGTGTACCATCATCATCTTTCATAACATAATTATATTCGTTCATCCCCAATAAGTTAGGATTGCTGCACTTATCGCCAATGACTTCCCCTGCATGAGGACCATCCCATGTGCTAAAGCAATAAGGCGTTTCATATAACCCTGGTGCAGTTGGGGAATTAGCCAAATAAGCTTCGTATTTACCGCTTGCATCTTTAAACCATAACTCGTTGAAACCAACACCTACAAATTTTGGAGAAAGAATATCCGCAAGACTTGTAATATTTGGTGCAGGTGTAAGACCATTTGGTGTTATTGATGTAGGTTCAAATGCTGGATAATTGTTATTAGGCGGAAAACCTGACGTTGTTTCATACAATAAAACACGATTAGCTGTAGCATCATAGAAATACATCTGATAAATCCCCCCATTTCTATTTATACCAAGATAGGTAATATCGGGTTTACCTACAACAGTAGCATCTAAGCCATTAGCTAAAGCGTCTTTTATCTTAACGCCTGCTAATGCACCGCCTGTAATGACACCTACAGCTGAAATGTTCCCGATATAAGTGCCGTCCCAATAATTATATAACTCCAAAGAGCCATCACCACCATTACCCGCTGGATTCATGTGCCAAATAAAATTCGCCTCAATACCGTCAATATTACCAGTTGGATTAGCCGCAGAGTGTCTTGACGGACTTTGCCCCGCTAAACTTCCCCCTGTAAATGTCGTCCATGTAGGGTCAAATAAAGCACCAGGAATATATTTACCTGTTGTATAATCGTACATGGATAAAGAGCCATCACTATCTTTTAAAACAGCCCAATAGTCTGAAATATCAATCCAGTTAGGATTGCTTTTGTCAATAAGTTCTCCCGCATGAGTCGTCGTTGTAGTACCATTAGCCGGAACTGCTTTCTCTGGCAAAAACTTATTTGTTCGAGTAGGCGCAACATAAGCACCTGTATTATACGTGTAGTATTCTTGACCCGCAGCAGTATTAAAGGTGATTAAACCGCTACTAATACCCGTAAATTTACCCAAAGGACTACTATTGGTTATAGCTTGTGCTAAAAGCACACCATCCATAGTACCGCCTGTAAGCTTTGGTGTAACTGCTGGTCCAATAAAATTACCAACCAGGTCATAATAATAAAGTTTTGCAGTACCACATCCTGCAGGAATTTGTGCTTGAATACGGGTGCTGCCAAAGCAGAAGATGCAAATTGCCAACACTGTACTGAAGAAAATACTACTTCGCCATTGCGTAAAATAGTTGTTCATAGGTTTACAAATTTAAGTTAGAAAAATTATGATTTAAATACGTTTTAGAAAATAGCAAAACAGAATAAGCTACTGACGTGACGGATAGTCATACAGTAGAGTCGTAATGAGTTTAGCGAATAGGATACAATACACAAACGCGTGCATAGCAATGCCTAATCAAAAGTTGAATCGGTAATTAAAAAAATAATATGCTTGAAACTGTGGCTTTTGGTAAGCTTGAAAGACTAAAATATGTTTGGATTATGTTCAAATAATGTTCATGTACTTGTTATGGATGATAATGTATAGTTAAAAATAAGTTTTTAGTAAAATAAGTTTTTATCAAAATGGGAAAATACAAAGACAAAGGTGGTAACAAAATCTCAATTGGCGAATAGTCAATTTGAGTGTTTTTTGAGAAAAGCCTCATATATACAAGGTAGTGTTAATCTGGTTAATTTAATTATAACATTTAAAAGTGTGTGTAATAATCGACAAAGATGCTTATAAAAGTTCGTTCTACCAACAGTCAATTTGATTGTGAAAGGAAAAAATGTAAAAATACCGTAAAACGTTTAATTTTAACGTAGCCAAAATTTTACATATTAAAATTCATTATCCAGCAATTCTCGCCATTAATATTTTTGCCCCCCTCAGTATTTTAGGGTATTTTTTGAATCGCTTAACCACAACCAACACTGATAAGTAGATGTACGATAATAGATGTACGATGTACGACTTGTAATATATTCATTATCAGTGTACTATGAAAAATAAAATTGTCAATTATTTACATCTACCTACTTATGGCTGATTTTACACTAATTTAAGATTAGACTACCCGTAAAAAATCAGTTCAAATCTCGTTTAAGCAGCGTCATCTTTGGTTAGATGAATTTTATGTGGCGTTGCAACAGTATTTAAAAAAAACAATAATTTTACGAAGTAGTCAATTTGAGTGTTTTTTAAAAAAAAAGACAATAGATAGCTCATTTTTCTAAGTCCCATTTACATTTACATTGCCGTAGTCAAATTGACTATCTAACAGATTTGTTCAAAAATAATATTTCGCCATGTGAGAAACCTTTGTTGCGGCGAATTTATTCGATGCCGTCGCGCTCGTCGAATGAATTCGACGCTACATTCACCTTCTACGATAAAGAAAATTAATATTTGAACAAGTCTAATATTTACAAAATAATTGTATGCTTAAAATTTTTCAATGCTTTAATGTAATTATTGTATAGCAACAAATATTTAGCTAACTAATTTCTAATCATGTTAGAATCTTTCAATACAACAAAATTATTACACGAAATATTGGGCTTACAAAAAGATGTTTATGCCAATGAAGTAGGAAAACCTATAATTGTCAAAGACAGTTATATCAACGAATTTTCAAAAAGCGAAAATTCAGTACGGATTATTTTTGACCACGTCAATTTGAAAGTATTACATATTTCTGAAAATATTGAAACAATGGGGGGCTATTCTCCCAAAGATTTTTATAGAGGCAACTTATTATTCGCCCTTCAATTGTTCGCCAAAGAACATAATAACTTTATTTATGTCTGGCTAAAATGGGCATTTGCCGTACAAGTAAAATATGGTACTTCCTTCAAGGGCAAGCAAGCCATATGTGGTATAAAAGCCAAACACAAAGATGGACATATCTTGCGCCTATTATTCCGACAATGTATCATCAAAGAAACAGCCACAGGGGTTGTTACCGTTAGTGCTATTACGCTCGACGACATAACGCATATCATGAAATCTGATTTTTACTGGGGACGTATTGAATGTGGTACGGACGAAAAATATTTCCACCATCTCATTTCTACTGAAAAAGAAGACAAGGCTTATGATATATTGAGTGAAAGAGAAAAAGAAACCCTCCGACTGTTGATGCTGGGAAAAGAATCGAAAGAAATTGCCAACGACCTGTTCATAAGCTCTCACACCGTAGATAATCACAGACGCAATATGATTCAAAAGTTAGGCGTAAGAGATACCACAGGTTTAGCCCAAATTTGCAAAATGGTCGGTATAATCTAACACTAAACGGCGTGATTACGTGTCAGACGCTTCCAAAGCGTCTGACACGTTTGACAATCAATAAGTTATGAAATTTTCGCCATTAAGCTAAGTATATAATTCCATAATCTAATACCCGCTCCTGATCTAAGGTTTTCTATAATAGATATTATTCGAAAACTTTGTTTACATTTCGCCGTCATGTTCGGGGAACTTCTAAAGTTCCCCGAACAGATTAGCCACCCGACACAAAATTTTTACGAATAATATCTAATATATATCAGATTTTTCATAATATTTTGGAAATATTTTTTATATCAAATAAAATATTACTTTTGTTTGATGTATTTCATTTATTTTCTAACTAAATCTCTTCTATTATGAAAATCAATTATTTAGCTATTGCTGCCTGTATTGTCATCAACATGGGACTTGGCATGACATGGTTCGGGGTTTTTGCAGAACCTTGGATGGCAGGTCATGGTCTTACCCTTGAAATTATCGAAAAAAACACCTCTGCAACACCTTATATTGCTACCATTGTTGCAGCACTGGTTTCAGGTTATGTGATGAGCCTTTTGTTCCAACGCATGAATGTACAAGGGTGGGCTGATGGCGCGAAAGCAGGAGCCGCTATTGGTGGTCTCTTGTTCTTTGCCACTTTTGCCTCTTATATGTTTGCCCTAAAATCACCTTCATTTGCCGCTATGGATGGTGGCTATATGTTTATCCTCTACACCCTCTATGGTGCATTATTAGGTGGATGGCAAAAGAAAGCATAACCTTTTCGATCATAATATTCTACCCCCTCAGTATTTCCTACTAAAAAACAATAAAAAAACGCGGTGCTCGTCTTAAACGAATACCGCGTTTTTATATTGGATATTTGATAGATTATAGATTATCTTCTTCCTCTCGAAGCCGTAACCATTGCTTTGTTGGCTTTGTATTCAACCAATTTTGCAGGTTTGCCGTCTTTGGCTTCGTTTGTGATGTACATTGTACCTTCTTCATCGAAACAAATACCGCTTGGCGCGATGTGGCTGTCTTTTTTCAACTTATTGATTTCCAATATCTTACCTTGAGCGTCCATCACTAATAAGATATTATTGACAGATGACAAAACATAGATATTATTGTCCAAAGGATTAACCGAAATGCTTGACGGTGCGAAGTCAAAACTTTTACCAGCCTTTGTTACATATTCTTCGTATAGTTTCTGATAGTTTTTATCTGCTTTCTTTTCGCCTAAAAATTCTTTAAATTGTGCCAATGTGATTTCATATGCAGGAACAGGGTTTGATGCATTGGTTTTTACATCAAATTCATATATTTTTTTAGAAAATTCGCCTTCTTTTAAGCCTTTGGCGGCTATTAATAACCTATTGCGTTGTAGGTCGTAACCTAAACCACCATAGATTTCTGTTTTTGGTAAACCCATTTTCACTTGCTTGACTGTTTTGCTTGCACCGCGTAAGTTCCAAATTTTATACAATTGACCGTTTTCTTTCATAGCAAACATCGTATCGCCTACCATTTCAATGCCTTTGAAAGATTCTTCGTTTGTGAAGAAAATAGAGCCCGTCACCTTGCCCGTTTTTTTATCAATTGTATAGGCTTTGCCGTCTTCGCTTTGCATACAAGTGATGGATTTTGGGTCGAGTGATGAAGTCAAGCCTGATACGTTTTGAAGGTTTTCCTCAAATTCAAAAAACGCATATGGATATGTCATATCGTAAGGAAAAGCCGTATTAGGCTCTTGACCGAAATAAATTGCCGTTGGATTGTCGGCTGGGTTATCAGTCGTGGGTCTGTCGTTAATCGGTAAATTAGTCACACTAACTACCAACATTGAAGCCAATGATAAAGATTGGAATAGCATAAGGTGCCGCTTAGTTTTAGTTAAAAAATAAGATTTCGTTGCGTATGGTATGGGTTAAAAATTATACCAAAAAGGTTAGTAAGCGTATCAAAAGGGGAAATTATTTTTTAATACATGACAGGTTCTGTGACAGGGTTTTAAATAACTATTTTATTAAAAAGCTGTTTTATATTTTAAAAATATTTTTTTTATAACACTCATAATATCAATAAGTTATATAGATATTAAAAAATTATCAATTTGAAATCTAACCTTATTATTATCCGTAAATTCAGCTTCTTTCTTCAAGATATTTATGATAACTTCAGCATTTTCAGTATCATTTTGATGGATATAAACTTGACATTTACCTATCAAGGCACCTACCTTGATTTGGCTATTATTGAGCGTAGTAGCTGTGCTGTATGCTTCACTAAAACATTTTAAGGCATAAGTATATTCTGGTTTTTGACAATAAGTGTTGCCCATGCCTATCAAAGTTTTAGCAATGCCTTTTTGATAATTCAAGGACTTACAAAGCGTGAGACTGACATCAAAATATTGCATCGCTTCATCATATTTTCCTTTGATGTGGTAGAGCCTACCGAGCAATTCGGAGGCAATAGATATACCTTGTTTGTCGCCCAATTCTTCCGTAATAGTAAGGTCTTGATGCAGATATTGCGCCGCTTTTTCGATATTATTTTTATCCAACCAAATGCTGCCAATACAACCTAAAGCAATGGAAATCAATTGCTTATTGCCTAATTTTTGGGCGTAGGACAAACCATTTTCAAGGTTTAAAAGAGCCTCTGGCAAATTTGCTTGGTCGAGCCATACGATACCCAAATTGACGCTCAATGTCGCCATACCTGCCATATCATTGTTCTTGGCACATATCGCCAATTCTTCGGCTTGGCAACGTACCCCCTCAGTATTTTTACCTTGGTTCATATAAGTCAAGCCCAAATTAGCGACCACTTGGGCGGGGTTGCGAATACCTTGCTCACGCGCTAAGGATATACTTTTGGCAAAATAATCCTGCGCTTTATCATATACACCTTGCCTAAAATAGAGGTTGCCCATATTGCCATAAGCACGCACAATACCTTGAAAATCAATGATTTTTTCAAAATTATCAGCTGCGCGTTCCAGATAAAAACCCGCTTCTTTATAGTTGCCTTTGAGCATCAACAGTTGCCCCAGTGCGTTGTGTGTGCGTCCTTTGAGTTCAGCATCATCCGTTTTTTGCGCATCGGTCAAGGCTTCTTGATATTGCTTTTCGGCAGCTTGCCACTGTCCTATGAGTTGGAGTACCTCACCGCGTTTTATCTTGGTTTTGATAATCTCGGTGGGGTCATCCGTATTTTCCAAAAGCCTTTCGTACAAATCTAAGGCTTGTTGATTCTGAAAAAGGCGGCGCGTTTTTTCGGCAGCATTTTTCAAATAAAAACGTGCTTCACGCCTCAAACCTGCCTGTTCGTAGTGAAAAGCGAGGTCAATATAGCGGTCTTCAAGATTTTCGGCATATACTTTTTCAATTGCCTTGGCAGTGATAGCATGACGCTCGCGGAGTTGCGTTTTGAGCTGCATATCATACACGGCTTCACGCAGCAAAGTATGCCTAAATATATACCGCAATTCATTCATCGCTTGCCAAATTTGCCCTTTTTCAGCCGTCTGAATTTGCTCATTTAATACCTTAATATTGTCGCCATTATGCACCAAATATGCCTCGTGCGAGCGCAACACTTCTATCAATATCGGCAACTCAAACTCGCGCCCAATGACTGCTGCCGTCTTAATCGTTTCTTTCAAAATAAAAGACAAACGGTCAATCCGCGCCGTCAAAACTGATGATAGCGAATTGGATATTTTGACATAATTATCTTTCACAAAATACTGATTATCAATATTTTGCACAATATTATTTTCAATAAAATAATCTAAAATTTGTTCTGCATAAAAGGGATTACCATTTGATGTACGCCAAAGCGTTTCTAATAAGTTGGGATGTATAGACCCATTTAATTTATAGGTTGCAAGGCTTTCTAAATGTTCTTTTGTGAAAATATTGAGGTCAATATCCACACAGCGCGTGTGCATATCTACCAAATTTTTCGGGTCAAAAACATTAGGCTTTTCGCCCTCATCATTGTAGCGCGATGTGACGAGCAAGGCAATAGGTTTATCCCCTATTTTTTTAACAAATTCATTCAAAAAATGGGCTGTATTATCGTCCAACCAATGCGCATCTTCCAGCTCAATAATCAGTGGTTTTTGATACGACAGAGCGATAAAAAAATTGCTCAATGCTGCCAGCGTATTGTCATAGCGACCCTTTGCGTCAAGTTGTTCCCACAATGAATTGTCGTAAGTCAAACCAATCAAAGCTGCAAGAATAGATTTTGTGCGTTGCAACTCTACCCCCTCTCGGCTACTTTTGGATACCCCCTCAGTATTTTTTGAATAGTTAACGCTATTTATAAGCGTTTCTAATCTATTTTCAAATGCTATAAAGTTAGCATCAACTGTTGTATCCAATTGTTGATGAAAATAATTTTTTAGAAAATAGATAAATGGGTTGAAGGACTTTTTTAGAATTTGGTCGGCTGGGCAAGTTGCCCATATGGTTTTATGTTTAAAATATTGCCCCACTTCGAACAGCAAGCGGCTTTTGCCCACGCCCGCTTCACCATATATCATAGCAAGGCAACCGCGTTTATTTTCTATACTATTGTCCACAATAATATCCACCAAAGCGTGTAAATCTGCGTCTCTGCCTACCATGAGTCCTGTAAAAAAAGGCGTAACAGTCTGTTTTTGCTTTAATAACCGATATATTGCAACAGGTTCACCAATGCCTTTCAAACGGTGATTACCCACGTGCTCGAAGTCGAAGGATTTGGTTTGGGCAATATCGGGCGTTGTCCATATCTCGCCCCACTGAGCGTTTTGCATCAATCGAGCGGCTGTATTCACTTTATCGCCTACGACCGCATATTGATTGCGCTCCTCGCCACCAACTACACCCGTATAGGCTTTGCCCGCAGATATACCAAAACGCACAGTCATTTTTTCAGAAAAAGCGGTGGTTTTCAAAGTATTTTGTATGGCTAACACACACTCTAAGGCTCTTGATGCATTGTTTTCATAAGCCATCGGTGCGCCAAAAAAACCGACCATCACACCATATTTTTCGCTACAATCTATCTCTTTAAAATAGCCCCCAAAGGCATTGAAATTATCCAAAACGATATGCGACAATATGTCCATATCGCTATGTTTTGATAGATGTGAAAACGACATAAAAACCGCCACAATATCCCGAAATTCATTCTTCACTTGCCCTTCCCAATTTTGAAAAATGTGCAACGGAACGCTGTTCCGTTGGGAATTTCCAAGGGTATCACCGTGCAACGGAACGCTGTTCCGTTGAGGTATTGAGGCATCAACGGAACAGCGTTCCGTTGTACTATTAAAAATAAAAAAATCATTGCCAATGCATTGATAGTCAATATCTTGCGTCATCAGTTTTTCAAAAAACCAAGCGTCAGCAACTATCTGATTGGGCTGGGCAGCTTGTTGTGCAAGCGTAGCGCGTTGTATCGCCGTGCCTTTAAAATAAGGCATTTTTTTATCAAATCCGACTGTACCCCATTCCACAATACCATACGACAAACCGATGCGTACACTGATTTTGAAGTTACCAAAAGCTGTAAATACTGATGGAACATCCCGAAGTAATCGGGAGGGTGTCGCTTCAAAAGATTGCCGTATTGAAATAGACAAAGCAGCTACCCTATCCGTTTGATTGCCTTCAAATATAGCCGTAAAAGCATCGCCCGCAAAGTGCGTTACAAAGCCACCTTGTGCATAAATATTCGCAATAACTGGTTGGAAAAGTTGATTGAGTAGTAAAGAAAGTGTATCCGCGCCTTCCGCTTCTTGTTGCATCAAGGCTTCGGTCAGTGGCGTAAAACCCGATATATCCACAAACATAGTGGTGGCTTGAAACAAGCCCTGCGTTTCGTCAAGAGCCAATGGCTCGCTCGTTTTAGATGGTGTAGATATGGTCGTCAAAAAAGTTCGGTTAAAGGGTTTTATACTATTAAGTGCTGATAATCAATATTTTACAATATCAAATGCTTTGATATGTTTTAGCGGAAAAATCGTGCCGAATGTAAAAAAGGACACTTTTTTTAAAGAATTAGAATTATTAGAAAAACTATAACGTCTCCTGAAAGGTTTATTATCTTTGCATCTCGCATTTTTTCACTATTTACAAACGCTTATTTATATGTTCATTATTGCATTTTTTATTGCACACTGGTACTTATCTCTGTTCAGTCAAACGTTTTTTCTTCATCGGTATGCCGCCCATGCGATGTTCTCGATGTCAAAATTTTGGGAGCGTTTTTTCTTTATATTTACTTTTATAACGCAAGGGTCAAATTATTTAAGTGCTTATGGTTATGGCGTTATGCACCGCTTGCACCATGCCTTTGCCGATACCGAACAAGACCCACACTCGCCTAAATATTCGCGCAATATATTTGATATGATGTGGAAAACGGCTAAACTTTATACGCAAATTACGTACAAAAAAGCCAATATTGAAGAAAGATTTACCCGAAATGTACCCGAATGGTTGAAATTTGACCTTTTTGCGGGGCATATACTTACGCGTATTGCTTGGACTGCTGGCTATGTGGCTATTTATTATTTTCTCGCCACTGCTTGGTGGCAATGGCTTTTGTTACCGATTACGTTGATTATGGCTCCCGTACATGGCGCAATTATCAATTGGTTTGCGCATAAAGTCGGCTACCGCAAATATGAGGTCAATAATACGTCCACCAACTTCCTCCCCATAGATTTTTTGATGATGGGCGAATCATACCACAACAATCACCACCACAATGACCGCAGCCCCAACTTCGGCGAGCGTTGGCATGAACTTGACCCGACTTATTTTATTATTAAGGTGTTGAATAGATTGGGGGTTATTCAGTTACATAAGGCTTAGTATCGTTTAAATATAATGAGAAACATGAAACACCCCGAACTTTACAACAATTACATTGCGTCACTACGTGACTAAGCAAGTTCTTGGGTTTGGTACTTGTTATAAACCTTTTGACCCTATCGGGTCAGTAAAGTCATGTACTATCCTATGTCTCGTTAGAGACAAAATGTCTATAACACGTACTAAACCCAAGAACTTGCTTAGTCACGTAGTGACGCAATGTAATTGTTGTGAAATTCAAGATGTTTCATGTTCATAGTTATTGGACTTTTTTGGTGTAAAATACTGAGGGGGTAATCAATGGTCATTCAAAGGCAGTCCTAATCTTTGAAACTCTCCCCAATTCAAATACTCATCGCCTACCCGTTTTTCAACCATTGTGATACATTCTTCCACGGGGCAGACCAATTTGCAGAGGTTACAGCCCACACAATCGGGTTCATTGATGGTATAAGTGTTGTAAGGTGACCCCCTCAGTATATCAATCGCTTGGTGGCTCGTGTCTTCGCAGGTAACGTAGCATAAGCCGCAATGAATACATTTGGATTGGTCAATATTGGCAACGATATGGTAGTTCAAGTCCAATTTTTCCCAATCTGTTACTTTTTTAACGGAAAGCCCTACAAAATCATCTACCTTTTTAAAGCCTTTTTCGTCCATCCAATTCGACATACCACTCGTCAAATCTTCGATAATCCGAAAGCCATATTTCATCACGGCAGTGCAGACTTGCACATTCGATGCCCCCAAAAGCATAAACTCTACGGCATCTTTCCACGTGGTCACGCCACCTATGCCTGATACGGGGGTTTTATCAAAAAAAGGCGTTTTTGTAATAGAATGAAGCATTTTTAAGGCAATGGGCTTCACGGCGGGCCCACAATAGCCGCCATATGCCGACTGACCACCTACGTTTGGACGCACTTCAAAAGTATCCAAATCCACGCCCGTAATGCTTTGAATGGTATTGATTAATGACAAACCATTTGTCCCCGCTTGTGCCACTGCCTTAGCGGTTGGCACGACAGAATGAACATTGGGCGTGAGCTTGGTAATGACGGGAATAGTGGCTTTTTCCATCACCCATTCAACGACCATTTTGGCAATCGCGGGGTCTTGCCCAACGGCGGAACCCATACCGCGCTCGTTCATACCGTGCGGACATCCGAAATTGAGTTCGATACCATGCGCCCCTGTATCTTCGGTTTGTTTAATTAACTCGTGCCATGCTTCGCGGGAATTTTCTGCCATCAATGACACGACCATCGCCCTATCGGGAAATTCCTTTAATACTTCTTTGATTTCTTTGAGATTTATACTGAGGGGTCTGTCTGAAATGAGTTCAATATTGTTAAAACCCATTACCCGCTTACCCGCATAATCCACTGCCGAATAGCGTGACGATACATTTTTCACTTGTGGTCCCAATGTCTTCCAAACCACGCCGCCCCAACCCGCTTCTAAGGCGCGTAACACATTGATTTTTTTATCCGTAGGCGGTGCAGATGCCAGCCAAAACGGATTTGGAGACTTGATGCCGAGGAAGTTGGATTGGAGATTTGCCATATTTATTTTCAATTAAATTGTTTTAAAAAAAATAACACCCCCTCAGTATTTTCTTCCATTTTAACTTGAAAGTTCTTAATTTTGCATAAAAATAAGACAGACATGGAAAATGTAAAAAAAATCGGTTATGATGTTGATGAAATTATTGGTGCATTTGATTTGGTTATCAAGCAAGAATGTACCATTTTAGATAATTGGCTCAAGTCTCGATATGATTTTACGCCGTTTGAACAAAAAATTATTGATGACCTTGCCGTTGAAATGGGTAATATTGGCGACTATTTTAACGAAGAAGAACTAAAAATTCGCTTTATCGGTCAACTATTTTACCTCGCAGCTATTGAAATCCCTCAAAAAGTGCGCGTTTTTTATGAACGTCCCTTATCTTCTTTAGTAAATAATTATAGTCTTTCTGTCATATGTGATTGCCTTGTCGCAACACCTGTCGGATATAACACACCGCAAAATCCTTATTTTTTTCTTCAAGAATTTAAGAAAAAACGGGGCGAAAAAAATGACCCCGAAGGTCAAATGCTCCACGCTATGCTGATTGCACAACAGAAAAATAACGATAATAAACCCATATATGGTGGTTATCTTTTTGGTTCAAGTTGGCGGTTCACGGTTTTAGATGGTAAAAGCTACTGCCAAAGCCCCAATATTGATGCTACTAAAAAGAGTGACATCATTCACATCGTCAATATTTTAAAACATTTGAAAGAACTTGTGTTGAGCCGTTGAAATTACTGAGTAGTTGACAATTTACTTTTCAATTGTTTACAAAACATATCAATGATATTTCTTGCATTTGGGTCAAAACGCCGACTTGCAGCACTCATCTTATTGATATAAATCCCAACTGCTTCTTTTTCCTCATTTTCGTTTGTTATACCGATTTCGCCATAAACTGTATCTACCCAATTGTTGATATTGGTTTTAACAGGCATATCCTGTTTCATACCTAAAATATTGGCAGCAAATTGTAGGGGATTAGTTTCAATATATTTATAAGCCATATTCCCAAAGCCTTCTGACAAATACCCATCCGTTTGAGGAGCTATTTTTGATAAAACTGAAAACCAAAATAACTGTTCATTTTTGGGTGCTGTCAATAAAGTATCCACAACGACAAGTAAAAGGCTATCACAATTAGACATATCCCTGAGCGTAATGTCATTCTTTAAAAAACGCTCGCCAAATTCTTCTACTTTCATGTGGCAGTTTTTATACCTATCTTCAACAGGTTCGTCATCTTTTGTTTCAATCCTATTTGACGGACTATTTTGTTTACATGCTAAAAAGCCTAAACATAAAAAAAGTAAAAATCGCATACGTAGCTTTTAAAGGTTTAAATAATTTAAGATACCGATAGCCCCATCCTTCCCAGCTTGCACTGCATCCACAACCTCTTTCCCTCCATTCACCGCATCGCCACCTGCAAAAACGCCTTTCAGATTGGTAGAACCATTTTTTTCAATCATGATTTTACCATAGTTATTTTTCACATTCATATCTTTAACCAAACTTTCAAATGGCATTTGCCCTGCGGCTTTTATCACCATATCTACGTCTAAGGTTATTGTTTCGCCAGTAGGTATGGGTGCGCGTCTGCCCGAAGTATCGGGTTCGCCGAGGGTCATTTTTTCACATATTAGTTTTTTCACTTTACCGCCACTGCCTTTCACTTCTTTTGGGGCAGCGAGAAAAACGAAATTCACGCCGTCCAATCGCGCTATATCCACTTCTTCTTGGGTGCAAGGTTTTTCTTGCTCTGTTCTGCGATACACGATTGTCACTTCTTTTGCGCCTAAACGCTTTGCTTGTGTGGCGGCATCAATAGCGGTCATACCTAAGCCAATGATGGCAACTTTATCGCCAACAAGCACTTTTTCAAGGGGTTTTGTACGAATATTGTAGATAAACTCAATCGCATCTACCACGCCTTTCAAATTTTCGCCCGAAATACTGAGGGGTCTCGCCACACCTACGCCTATACCTAAAAAAACCGCATCATATTCTTTTTGTAAAGTATCTAAGAAAATATCTTTACCTAATGTTTTGCCATATTGGATTTTAATACCGCCTACGGAGGTTATCCATTTCACTTCATCTTCACAGAACTGAGGGGTGACTTTATAACCCGCCACACCGTAAGTCATCAAGCCACCGCCTTTTTTTTCTTTTTCAAAAACTGTAACCGCTACGCCTTTTTGAGCTAAGGCATGAGCGCACGCCAAACCTGCGGGACCAGCCCCAATAACCGCTACTTTTTTACCCGTATCTGTTCCTTTTTTATACAATTTCCATTTTTCTGAAATGGCTTTTTCAGTCGAATAGCGTTGCAATTTGGCAATATTAATCGGTTTTTCACCCATCAAATTATAGACACACGCCCCTTCGCACAGTTTTTCGACAGGACATACCCGTGAGCAACCCGCGCCCATAATATTCGCATCAAATATCGTTTTGGCAGAGCCTTTTACATTATCCGTTGAAATTTGGCGGATAAACATTGGCACGTCAATACTCGTTGGGCAAGACTTCATACACGGCGCATCGTAGCAAAATAGGCAGCGATTGGCTTCCGTGATGGCAGCATCGGCAGTCTCGAAAGGGGGGTGAATATCGGAAAAGTTGTTTTGATATTCTTCTTGGGTTAAGCGGTTGTTTTTGATAGGCATACTATTTCTTTTGTCTTTTTTGAAATTTAAACTAACTTTGTTTTTAAAAAAGAAGTAAATATGGCAAAAAAATATAAAAAACCATTTAAAAATTGGCTTTATGAAGAAGTCAGTGATACTTTTGGCTTGACCGAACTTGTCACACATCCTGAATTAGATAAATTACAGTCTATTAAATTATCAGAAAAGCATCACCAGAGAAAAGATATTGAAGAACTTAGAGCATTACTTCAAAAATATATTGAGTCATGGAATGAAGATGAATATAAATTCATGTTCATCAGCCGATTTATTGGTTTAGCCAATTATGTTAGTAAACATTATAAAGTTTTCACGCAACGCCCAATGAGTGTAAAATACGATAATGATACCAAAATTACTGAGGGGTTAGTTGAATTTATGCTGGCTAAAGGACTTCAAATACCTAAAAAGCCGCACTTTTTTTTGCATGAATATAAACCCGAAAAACGACGCGACAATGACCCTCGTGGGCAATTATTAATCGCAATGGTGGCTGCCCAAAAACTCAATCAAGATGATAAACCCATATACGGCATATACGTAAACGGACGCAACTGGTTTATCGTAATTTTAGACAATAATACCTATTCGGTCAGTAATCCATATGTTGCTACCGATGAAGATATATTTGACCTTTTTGCTGTACTGCTTCATTTCAAAGACCTCATGGAAGAAATTTATGCAGAGCCTTAAATTTTCACATACTTCACATCGCTCTGATAAAATTTTCGTTGTTTCAAATTTTCAAAAACAGCTTTGAATTTCTGTTGTGGTGCTTTGGCAATAATAATTAAACGGTTGGCACTGTCAATATAATTGATGATAAAATCCTCTTGTATGTTGTACGGAATTGTCTTCAATTCGGGTAGCTGTGTTGCCAACAATTTTAGGTTTTCAGCTTCGTTACTTTCTATCAAAAATACCTGCGTTTCGCTGTCTTTTTTTATCATATCAATGCTCATTGGGTCTGAAATGGGCGACGACATATTGTATCCCGATACGACAAAATGCGCATACAAGGCTTCTCTAACAATAGTGCTTTCTTGCGGCTTGCCCATGTCCATATCGGTATAAAGGGCTATTTTATTCAATCTTATGCCAAAATCATTGGGCGTATCGGGAAATTTTTCACCAAAAAGCCTAATCGCCTCTTGTATAAATGCTTCGTCAATTGATTTTCCTTTTTCGATATAATTGGCTACCAAAGGGTATAAACTATGACCGAACCCGTCTATATAAGGGCTATCGTACCAAGCCGTTGTATCCAATTTGCCCGCCAAATATTGGAATGACCAGCCATTGCCACAAGCCGTTGCCAAACCTTCGTCAAAAAAATTATTGGCAAATTGTTTATATTTTGACGTGCTTTTTTCAAAATAGCTTTCCAAATCGTGCTGAGTTTTGCGGCTTTGTTCATCGTATAATACGTGGCAAATTTCGTGCATAATTACGCCCATTCTACCTGCATAATTATTTTCTTCGGTCAATAAATCGACACAAAGGCTGTTTGCGTGGGGTGTTGCAGAGGTGTGATTGATACCATTTGCTTTCGGTATAGGCACAAAGGCAACAGTGAATGGCATATCATCCCCCCAATCTGACTTATACAGTTTTTTTAACTTCAAAAAGGCTTGGTTGGCTTGGGTTTGATACCGTTCAAAGGCTTCCATTTGTTTGATTGCCTTTTCGCCATGTGGTTTCCATATTATTTTTTCAAAATATATATCCGCTTTTTTCAAAATATCGAAAAGTTGGATATGGTCGCTATTAGCCAATATGCCAACCGTACGGTCTTTAAATTCGTCTAAATTATTGGCTTGTACGGCAGCAATACATATCAAATCGTAGGTAGAACGCTGCGGACGGCGATTGGTAGGAAAGCCTTCTCGCGCAAAATTCATGTCTAAATCTAAGGCTCCAAATTGCTGTACCAATTGCGCAAAAGCTGTATCCTGTTTGGGAATATGGCTGTCAATATACCGCTTCAACGTTTTTGAGGTATGCTGATTGCCTTTGCTCGTTTCCATAAAATTGAGCACCGCATAAGGGCGGCTAATCTTAAAACGCAAAATATTTTGCCCCAATACTGAGGGGGTACAGGCTGCACACAAGAGCAGTAGAACTAAAGTTTTTTTCATGGTTGTATTTCAATGTTTTATGATTAGTACAAGACGATTTGTTACTGAACAATAAGTTTTTCAATGTTTAACTACTTGATTTTTAATAATATCCCAAATTCGAGCAGCGGTTTCGGAAACTGATATTGAATGATTTTTAGATTTTTTTTTGAAAAAAAATCTAAAAAT
>JAYVKQ010000425.1:0-2188 GCA_043768285.1 Saprospiraceae bacterium
GACAGATTTATACTGATTTTCTTTATATCCAAATCGGAAAAATCAGTATAAATCTGTCTAATCAGTGTCATCTGTGGTTAATTTGTATAGTAATATAATTATTTTCAAGTGAATTAGCCTTAAATTTACGCAACTTTCAATTTTTAACAAAATAATATCAGCCATGGAACACATCCACCTTATCCCTTATGAGGGTAAAGAAATTAGGAAAGTCTGGCATAATGAGCAATGGTATTTTTCTATCATTGATGTTATAGAAGTTTTGACAGAGAGCCCGAAACCAACGGCATACTGGAACAAAGTACAGAAATCAATCCAAAAAGAAAATCAGTTTTATCCATTTTGGATAAAACTGAAATTACAGGGAATTGATAAGAAAAAATACAAAACAGATTGTGCTAATACTGAGGGGGTATTGCATCAGAAAATATAAATTTACCTAAGACCGATGATTAATAAAAGCATCATATTTGTTGTACATCTTTCCCTCAACCCCTATATTTGCGCCACTTTTTTCAGACCAATTTTATTATCAAAAAAAACAGAACAATGAGTGGCATAAAAGTCTTCAAATTTGGTGGGGCATCGTTGCGCGATGCAGAGAATATTAAAAATGTAGCGGCTATTTTGAAAAAATACGCTAACGAGCGTTTGGTTATCATTGTGTCGGCAATGGGCAAAACAACCAATGCGTTGGAAGATGTCGTAAAAATGTATTTTGGTGAGCGCGAAAAAGCTTTTGAGATATTGAATACGCTCAAACAAAATCATTACGCCATCATGGATAGCCTTTTTGAAAAAAATGATGACGTTTATGCGTCTGTGAATGATACGTTTGTAGAAATAGAATGGATTTTGGAAGACGAGCCGCACGATAAGTATGACTATATATATGACCAAATCGTGTCGGTTGGCGAAATCGTTTCTTCAAAAATAGTAGCTGCATATTTGAATAAAATAGGTTTGAAAACCCAATGGCTTGATGCCCGTGATATTTTAAAAACAGATGAAACGTGGCGCGAATCCGTCATTAATTGGGAACAAACCCGCCAAAATGCGCAAAATATCGTAAAGCCCATGCTCAAAGACGCTGGTTTTGTCATGACACAAGGCTTTATTGGCTCTACCAAAGATAATAATACTACAACCTTAGGTCGTGAAGGATCTGATTATTCAGCCGCTATATTTTCCCACTGCCTCGAAGCGGAGGGTATGTATATTTGGAAAGACGTGAAAGGGGTGTTGAGTGGCGACCCGCGCTTGTTCAAAAATGTCAAATTATTGTCCCATATCACGTATGATGAAGCGATAGAAATGACTTATTATGGTGCAACTGTTGTGCACCCGCGCACCATACAACCGCTTATGGCGAAAGCTATCCCTTTGAATGTCCGTTCATTCCTCGACCACAACGCAAAAGGTACAATTATCTCTGCGGATACTGAGGGGGTCACGTTTCCGCCTATTTTTATGGCAGAACGCAACCAAGTATTTCTAAAAATTTGGACAAAAGATTTTACATTTCTCGTAGAAAATCATATTCGTGATTTATTCGCCATTTTTACCAAATACCATATTTTCGTCAATTTGATGCAAAATAGTGGTGGCTATTTTTACGTCAGTATCACCCACGCACCCGATAGGGAAAAGGAGTTGATGCGCGACATCCGTGAGCAATTCAACGTAGAAGAAACGCATAATGTGGATTTATTTACCATTCGCCACCCGAAGCCTGCCGCGATAAAAAGTTTGAAAGAGGGGAAGCGTGTTATTTTTGAACGGACTATTCCAGATACATATCAAGTAGTTTTAGGGTAAACTTTAAACAGAAAGTAATTTTTATAAAAAAATTACTGCAATAAGTAGTATCTTCTAAATAATCTTATTAAATTGCACAAAAAAGATAGTATTATTACAAAATCGAATACCTACTCTAATGAACAGCATAAAAATTGAGGATTTATACACTCAAGTAGAAAATATTTTATCTGAAAAATTCACAGGTGTGATGATAGAATGTTGTACACTTTGTCTTCAATCTCAAAATCATGTATCACCTGTAAATTTTGGAGCTTTCGAGCATACTAAAAATCTACTCCGAGAGACATTGTTGGTAGAATGGACTACTGAAATTACTACTAAAATCGTAGCATCATACAAAGATGAAAATCGGGCAACCGACCATGCA
>JAYVKQ010000426.1:0-3656 GCA_043768285.1 Saprospiraceae bacterium
ACGATAGAAACAGAAGAAATGCCTTCTGTTATCAATACCGAAAAAGTGTCAGTAGGTACTGTAGCTGCGGTTAGCAATTTGACCAACTCTTCTTTTTCATTTGCAAAATTGAGTCAAGAAGAAAAACGCCAATATGTTGCCTACTTTGCTGAGTCACATACTGATTGGGGCTTCCGTTATCAATATGGTGGCACTGCACTCGACAAAGGCATTGATTGCTCTGGTTTTACACGCCATGTGCTGGGGTATTTCGACATCAAAACTCCGCGTACTTCTGGTGAGCAATATGATGCAGGCTCAAGAGTGTCTGTTGACAATGCTCAAAAAGGTGATTTGGTTTTCTTTGGTGGCAAAAAAAGCATTACACACGTGGCTGTAGTTGTTGAAAATGGTGCGGATGGTTTGGTGGTTGTGCATAGTTGCAATCGGGGTATTATCAAAGAAAATATTACAAAATCAAGCTATTGGAAGCCAAAATTAAAAGACACTGCGGTTAGCTTATTTTAGGGGTTAAACATTAACAATAAGTTTATAATATAAACACTCAACATAACGGAATACCAACTTTGCCCTTTAATAGCACTTTACGAGTGCGATATTGCCATTGTCAATATCGCGCTTTTATTTTTTTAACAGCTATTTTTGAAAAATAATATTTTAAATAGTCTTCATTTTTTTTCTTTTTCTTTTATTTGCAGATTATAAGTGACTGCTACTCCTTTTGAGTTGATAATGGTCTATTTTTGCGAAAACGAAATCATAAAGTAATATGTTAAATTTAATTTTATTCGGACCTCCAGGTTCGGGCAAAGGCACGCAAGCTGCCAAATTGATTGATAAATACAACCTATTTCATATTTCTACGGGCGATATGTTCCGATACGAATTAACTAACAACACAGAATTGGGCCAATTGGCACGTAGCTATATGGATAAAGGACAGCTCGTTCCCGATAGTGTTACCATTTCGATGTTGGAGAAACGTGTGGAAGATAATCCAGATGTGCAGGGCTTTATATTTGATGGCTTTCCGCGTACTATCACACAGGCAAAGGCGTTAGATAAGTTTCTGAAAGGACGTGGTCAAGAGATTACTGCGCTGATAGAGCTTGCCGTTGATGAAGATGAAATTGTGAAGCGCATTTTACTGAGGGGTAAATCATCTGGACGTTCGGACGATAATGACCAAAGTATCATTCGCAAACGCATATCCGTTTACAGAAACGAAACTTCTCCTGTATATGACCATTATGCTGTGGTGGATAGGTCTTTTAAGGTAGAAGGTATTGGCTCTGTTGATGTAATATTTAATAAAATTTGTGGTGTAATAGATGGTTTTTGAAGAGCAAACAACTTGCTCTAAATTTACTAAGAAAATCTGCCCTTTGTTGTGATACTACTAAAAACAATATAAACAATATGATTTCGTATTGTGGTTAGTACCACTGCTGTGTTACTGCACCGTATGGGTTCAATTTTATGCGTCCTCTAATACTTGATTTCTCTCAAGTTTTTGATTATTGACAAGTTGTTTCGGAAATGAAATAAAGAAAGTCGTACCGCCGCGTTCGTTAGGCTCAAACCAAATAGAGCCATTGTATTTGTCAACGATGGTTTTGCAAATTGTTAAACCAATACCCGACGCATCACCATGAGTTTTTCTATCAAGTTTTTGAAATAATTTATAGACTTTGTCGGCATATTCTTTTTTCATACCGATGCCATTATCCGATATAGAAAGAATAATATCTTTTGTAATTATTGAAAATCGAATATTAATATTGGGTACATTCTGATTGAATTTTAGAGCATTACTGATAATATGCTCTAATAACTGCATCAAATGGAACCGCTTGATATGCAACGCGCTCGGTACAGCCGAATAAATCAAAATCGCTTTTTTTTCTGAAATCAAATACTTTAAATTTTGCTCCACACCCCTGATAATATCTGTGACATTAGCAGCTTCTTCGGTTTGGTTATCATCCATAATGATGGTTGCATATTGCAATAAAGCGCCTAATAAATTTTCCATACGCTTAACCCCTTGATTGACAAAAGTCATATATTCTTGGGCTTCTAAGGGTAATTGAGCAATATACCTTTTCTGAATAATACCAACAAAACTGCTTATATTACGCAAAGGCTCCTTCAAGTCATGCGCAGATATATAGGCGAATTGTTTTAATATCTCATTTGTATCTTCTAAACGACGATTTTGGCTTTCAATCTCTTGGCTTTTTTCCACTAATACCTTTGTGTGTTGCGTTCTTTGGCGTAATATATAGCCGAACACAAAAAATGATAATATAAACACTGCTACCAAAACCAACATAATAATACGGCTCTGATGAAGTTTTAACGTCTGTATTTCTTTCTCTTTTCGTTCAAAATCGTATTTGTATAAGGCTTCCGACAGGTTTAATTTATTTCGCAAATCAATTAGCGTATCTTGATAGATATACGCTTCGCGTAAGAATTTGTGAGCATTTGTATTGTCTCCGATTTTATTATACAACTCTGACAAAAGCCAACTTGTATTTTGAATATTATCTTTAAATTGACCTTCTTTTGCCAATTTATAGCTCGTATTTAAGGCTACTATTGCATTTTCAGTGTCACCACGTTCTTGATAGAAACGTCCAAGTTTATTGAAAAAACTGGGTCTTACTTTACGTTCAATAAATTCATATTCTTTTAGACAAAGATTGAAATAGTATTCAGCCGAATCCAGTCTATTGGTTTTGGTATAATAGGCAGCTATATGAGACCAACATTCTATCACATTTCTGCGTTCATTGTGCTTTACAAGTAACGGCAAAGCATTGAATAATTGAATTCCTGTTTCTTTAACCTTGTTCTCAATACCAAAGATTTTAGCACGAATAAAAATACACGCGCCGAGTTCAGAAAAATCTTTGGTGTGTTGGTTGAGCGTTATTGCTTGGTTAATAAGTTCGTGTGCTTTACTAAATTTTTTATACTGCACATGAGAAAGAGCCAAATTGCGCAAATTCAAAGAAACAGCATTCCAATCTTGCAATTTTTCATTAATGACTAATTCCTTATAATAACTGTCTAATTCTTTTTCAAATTCACTTGTAAACCCATAGAGTATGCCAAAAGAACTGTATGTAGATTGTTGAAAATGTAAATTATTGTTTTTAATGGCTAAATCAAGCACTTTTTTATAATTGCCTTCCGCATTTTTGTAATCTCCTGTTTTTACACAATATTCTCCCCAAATATCGTATAAACCCATTTTAGCCTCATCTCCTATCATATTGGCGTATAAAGTAGCTTCTTTGATAGGGTTTAAACTTTCTTCAGTTTTTAGATTTTTAATTTGAATATAGGCAACTACAATAAGGCTCTCTACAATGTAATCTTTATCATTAATACTCCGTGCAATATCTAAAGCCTCGTATGCTGTGGCTAAGGCTTCTGTATAATCTTGTCGTGCTAAATCTTCCGCTTCTTCGAGTAAGGTCTCTATGGAGTCGCGTTGAACATTGGGTAAGGCAAAAATGGAAACAGATGAGAATAGGCAGAATACTACCGTCCATATTGGTTTAACTATGTTTGAGGAGAAAGGATACCTATGTTTGAAAAAAATCATACTATTGCTTTCCAAGTTAGGAGGTATTAAAATATTG
>JAYVKQ010000427.1:0-5108 GCA_043768285.1 Saprospiraceae bacterium
CGATGTGAAAAATTAAGCACAAAAGCCTTGGAATAAATTCGACAGTACATAATATTATACTAACGCTTTCAAATCCGCTTTATTCAACACACAGCCCAAGACGCGATTACCCAATGTTTTCAAGAAATTAATATTATCTTCATCAACTTGTGAAACAGAGGTTTTAGCATCGAAAACGGGGATAACTTTTTCGACGGTGTCCACCAGTTCACGTGCATCCGAATATTTATTCAAACAAGCGGCTTCGAGGAAAACGTAGTCATAATTTTTACCTAAATCATATACTTTTTTTCTAAAATTAATACCTGATAGCAATTCAGAAGGGGAGTTATTACCACCTTTATTGCCAATAATTGCCACAGATGGCATATTAATATCAATAGAAAGACGCGAGCCTTTATTTTGAAAAACCTGCATACCTGTTTGCGTAGTATTCAATGTAGAAGCGGGTTCTAACTCATTGATAGTCATACCTGATAAAGTATTATTTTTAAAATTAGTATCAATAATCAACACGCGCTGATTTTTCATTGTCAAGGAATGGGCAAGGGCAGCAGCCATAAAGGATTTGCCTTCTTGCTCCTTCAAAGAGACGAACAAGAACGATTTTGACCCACTACTTTCTATCTCGTGGCGCACCTTTCGCAAGGCTTCTTTGAAGTAATCGCTGTCTTTGTCTATACCACTTTCTTCGGCATAGAGATAGTCAAAATTGATGACTTTTCTTTCGTTCAAATGATTGACCACGCCCAACATCGGCAAATTGACCAACTTCGTAAATTGGAACGGCGAACTCAAAGACCTATCGAAATAACTCAATAAAAACAACAATACCATAGCCATTGTGCCTGTACTCACCCCTGCAAAAGCTGCCAGCATAATGGCATTAGTCTTGATAGGCTTGGTGGGTGGAAAAGCCGTTTCAATAACCTTCATCGGCTGTTCAGAGAACGATGATTGCTTGTTCACATCGGCTTGATATTGCCCACTCACTGCCACTTTATATTCTTCTTCTGCTACTTTTAATTGGCGATCAAAACGTTCAATTTCGATATTATTACCGACCAAACGAGCTTTGCGGTATTTCAATTCGCCGATGCTCTTATTCAATGAAGCGACTGATGCCTCAGATGCTTGCATATCGCTTTCGGCGTTCACGTATTTCATGTACAGTTCTTCACTTCTGGTATTGACAGGGTCACTTTCATCTCTTTTTGAAACGGCTACATTATAGCCCAATGCTGCCCTTTGCGATTTTAGAATATTTAAACGCTCATCTAATTGTTTTTGTAAACCAATATCTTTGGTTTCACTACGCAATGCAATCGTTTTAGCTATTACATTATTCAAATCCATGAGCTGCGTATTTCGCGCAGTACCATCTGAATAATTCTGCGTTTTAAATTCTGCGGTATGTTTTTTCTGCTCTAAATACACTTCTCGTGAACGTTGGGCACCTCTAAATTTCTTCTCCTCCTCATCACGGGTAGCCTCTAAATCCTTGATTTGCGCGACTATTTGCTGACTTTCCTCTTTCGGATCAACGATGCTGTTGGCTCTTGAATAGCTTGCTTGCAAACTTGTGAGCGAATCGAGAACCCGTTTTTTATCGTTCACCAATTTTGTATAAAAATCAGATGAGCTATTAGGCAACAATTTTTTGCGAGAATAAAAGACGTTTAAAAATTCATCCACGAAGTTTTTGACCACGAAATAGGAGAGGCGTGGGTCTTCGGACGTATAATCGAGCTTTACGTAGTCGGTTTTGGCATGGCGTTTTAAATCCAATTTGCCAAAAAGCGTTTCATAATCGTAGCCAAACGCCTTTTCGATAGCGCGTTCTGTTTCGATATTTTGAAAATCTGGCGAAGCCGTACTTGCAGTATCGGGTTCTTTTTCCAAACTCGCCAAGTAGTTTTGAATTTGTTCCTCAGTGATACTTGCTTTTTTTGCATCGAACTTACGAAACGGTGCGTTGCTACTATCAGGACGCAAATCGTGTAGCATCAACTTTGTCGTCAAGGCTTTAATCGCATGACGCGATTTCATCAACTCTATGAGGTTGTTGAATTTTGCTTCGATTTCAAATTCCTGCACGAAAGGGTCGGCTTTATCCACCTGAATGGTTTTGTAAGTCATAATGCCCGTTTCGATAACCGAAGACGAAAGATACTTTTTGGGTAATTTGTTGACAAGGTAATAGGTTACGCCAGATGCCATGATCATAGCCAATAGCAATAACCACTTACGCTTTGATAAGACCGATAAGAAATACCTTAATTCCATTTGTTCAGTGTTGTTTTCCCACAGAGTAGGCTGAATATAGAAGGGAGCCAGTGTCTGTATGTTCACGAATAAAAATTAATTACACAACATTGATATTTTCAATTGGCGTAGGGATTTTTACTAATTGATATATGGGTAATGCTGCGAATTAATTGTGCAAAATTAGTTGTTTTTGTATTCTTTTACAAACACTTTGCCAAAGCCATTTTCAAGACTGCATATTGTTTTATGTCAATATATCGCTATTTCCTTAACTTGTATTTATTTGTAATAACTAAAATGTTTTAAATCAATGAAATAAATAATTATTAAAATTATATATTAAATTAATACCCCCTCAGTATTTGTCAATGTGGAAATAAAAAAATATGATAATTACCGTATCTGTAGAAGGATTTCTAAGGTATTCAGTAATATGAATTCTGAGATTGGAGAAGATAGGTAAATGTCGCGTAGTGTAGCTACGACATTTACCTATCTTATATTATTTGAAATTACTTCTCTAAATAAAACACAACTGACTTGGGCGAAAACTTTACATTGCGCACATAATCAGGTTGCTTGGTAATAATAATCGGAACACTGTTTTTTTTAGAGTTCTGCGCTTCACCTTTCAAATCAGCAACGGCTGTAAAATAGCTATCCGTTAATTGTGTATATTTAGAAAGTGGAACCGTACAATCTACTTTAATTTTATTGGGAAAATACTTCAATTGCAAAGGCGCATTGAGCACAACGATGGGGATAAACATGGATTTTTCAGTAAATTGTTCTGCCTTAATATTAGCTTCGGTTTCCTCAATATTCAAGTGCAAAAGAGGGTAATTTTGTAATTTTACACTCGTTTTCTTGACACCCCTTAGTCCTTTCATGCGTATTGTATCCGTTTTGATAGTCGGATGATTATCAAAAAAAGAGGTAGGACCCGTCACGATAGCGGTTGCGGGATTGAGGTCAATTTTATCAGCAAGGTCAAAACCTTTATCAAACTCAAGGTCATATATGGCTTCAATAGGGAGGGTTTTAGTGATGGCATTTTCGATATGGTACGTCCATTGTTCCATATTGATGCCCACTACTTCGGAAGCCAAATGCTGACTGATTATACTCCGCATCGGGAAAGTTTGGATACTGTCTTTATTCAGATTGATGAACACTTTTTCTTCATCGCGCATCAACAAATCCCACCCTCTACCGCGCATAGTGGCTTGTAAATATGTTGGTGGTGGTTCGCTGAATACCTTTCCACTCGGCAACGAATACTCCAATTTGATAGGAATTGTTTTGCGAAAAGTGGTGGACAGTTTATTCAAAAACCAAAAAACAAAGGCTATGCTGATGCACAACATCAGTATAGCCCTTTCTTTTGTCCAAAACGTGCGTATGCGATTAAGCCACTTCATCTTTCACAGTCGTATTATTTGCCATTGCTTCGGTCATTTCTCTTGACACTGCACCTTTGGTCACGCGGATAAAAACATTATTTGCTATTTGCAAAGTTACTACACCGCCTTCTATTTTATTGATTTTGCCGATAATACCGCTTGATGTTACGACATCTTGCCCCTTTTCAAGTGCTCCTAAAAAGGCATCTTGTTGTTTTTGACGGGTTGCTTGTGGGCGTATCATAAAGAAGTAAAATACCACTGCAATCATCAAAAGTGGTGCAAATTGCATGATTGTAGCCGCGCCCCCTGCTTGTAAAAATAGCATATCCATAGTCTGTATTGTATTAAAAAAAATAAAATTTAATGAAAATAATAGTACAAATGTAAGGGAAGTTGTGGATTATGATAATAAATTTGGGTATTATTTATTCCACAGCGACAATTGCGCATCTATACATTGGTTTTACATCTCGCAGGGCGATTAAAATCGCCCCCTATTGATAAATATTCGTGGTTAAAATCAATAGCGGGCGATTTCAATCGCCCTGCGAAATATAAAAAAAAAATATAGATGCCTTTTCTGTTCGTATCTGGCATTGCTGATTATACAGAGCTACTTTCTAATTTTTCTCTGTGAAACTCTGTGTCTTCTCTGTTTTAAACTCTGTGTAATATTCTCTTTCTCTAAAATTGTATAAAATAATTCGCCCAAAAGAAAAACATCAAATAGAGCCATAAATAATCCAAAAACTGCCAATACATCGTCAAAAGGCGCAGTCGCAACTGTTTCAACGGGTCGCTAAAATAGACCAAAACACTGACGGGTTCTTTCATCCGCACATAAGCTGTATAGAGAAATATGATGAAAAAAGGTAACCCACCGAAGATGTGGAACAAGTGAATGATGGAAATTGCCCACACATAATCGCGCATATTGCCATTGATAGCCAAATCGGGATTATTTGCCCACAGCATTTTCCAACCCCAAAATTGGAGTGACATAAACAATAGGGTCAGAAGCAACGTGCCCCACAATGTTTTTTGATACCCCTCAGTATTATCGTTCAAATAAAACGTTTTGGCTTGCCGCAACATCCACGAACTACCCGCTAATACGGCAGTATTCAATAAAAACAGTATCGGTATGTTGATTGGCTTTACGTTCATCGTCACCCGCGTATATAGGTACGCAAAGGACAAGCCGACAAAAACCATTGTCAGACCTGCCAAAAGTAAGTACATCATAATACTGTAAGGGTGTGTGGGCAACGAGCGAAAGTCGTTGATAGGGTCTGGGTCGCGCATTTTTCTTTAAAAATTGATGATGAAATGAAGGACAATTGATGATGTACAAATGCGTACAATGAGTTGGACAGCCCCTTTAGGGGCGCAATGTGGGTAAAACACGCTAAAAATTTCCCTTATCGAAGCCCC
>JAYVKQ010000428.1:0-2021 GCA_043768285.1 Saprospiraceae bacterium
CAGTAATAACACTCACTTTTTGATTAGTTGTATCCGAACATCCCCTAAAACTTTTGGCTATTAACGTTAAATCATATTGTCCAGGCAGTTGATAAGCCCTAAACGGATTTTCGAGAGAAGAAGAATCGCCATCGCCAAAATACCATTTATACTCGATTGCCCCTTGCGATTTGTGTGTAAATAGTTTATTAGCATTGCTGCATACGCCTAAGTTAATAATATCTAAAATCGCTTTTGGTGCTGCGTTTACGGTAATATTTTTAGCATCATCATTAGGGCAACCCGAGCCAGCGTCTCTGTAAGTATAAATCACTGATGTTTCGCCTACTCTGACCAAAGAAGGGTCAAAAATACCGTTTATCGAATCAATAACGCCCCTTCCTGACCAAGTACCACCCGCAGGAGTACCCCCCCTCAGTATTAAACGTGATTGGTTGCTATTGCAAACTTCTTGTATCTCCCCCGCCAATACTTTATTACCTATTACTTTTATAGTAATATCTTGATTATCACGGCAAGTGCCTTGTATAATACTATAATTAAATGTATAGTCCCCTGTCCCTAAATTTTTGGGAGATACAATACCTGACGATGTAATACCTCTTCCACTCCATGTGCCGCCAGCAGGCGTACCACGCAAAACGACAAAAGAATCAATATCACACAACTGTGTTCTTACATTAGGAAACGAAATATTAAGCGTTCCCGTCAGTTGCATATTTTGTGTTATTGTTGTATCACCACAACCATTCGATGCTTTAAATTGAACGGAGGAATTTCCTGGGCTTACAAAATTTATTGTGCCTGGGTCAAAATTGGTGGACGTAGTCGTTTGTCCGCCATTGTTAAAAGTCCATAAATACTGAGGGGTCTCGCCACCAGAATATATCAATTTGGGCACAGGTTTGAAAGCGAAGGGAATACATATCCCATTTATGGAATCAAGCGCAATTTTGGGTTTTTGTCGAACAGATATAGTATTGGTTTCCCATTTTGAATCTATGCCACATGGGCTTGATGCAGTCAAAATCATTTTATAATCACCTACACTATTAAAGCGAACGATTGGACTTCCTGAATAACTATCATAGCCTGTGGTATAAGCCCACCCAGTATCTGGCGTTATTTTCCATCTGTGTAAAGTTCCGTTGATTGAGGTATTAATTATTCTTAACTCATAAGGCGCACAATAAACTGGCAGTTTTGAATAAGTCGCACTTGCTTGTGGGGGGTCTAATACACGTATTTGTTTAGATATGGTAAAAGCACCACAAAAACCAGTTACTTTCAATTTTACAGTATAACTACCAATACGAGGATAGGTATGGGTAGGATTTTCGGCACCCGATGTATTGTTTGCACCCGATGCTGGATCACCAAAATCCCATTCAAAAGTATATCTATTATCAAGTGGGCAAGTGGTATTTTTGAACTTTACGACTGGGTTAGATATACACACGTCGTCGAATGTAAAATTGGTTTGGGGTGTTGCAAAAATAAAAATTTCGGACTTACTGGCATGACCCAAACATTGTGCATTTCGATTAACCATTCTGAGCGTAATATCCCTTGCAAAGCCACCCGCCGCAGAAGCTTCTGCACAAAAATTTATCGGTTGGTCATATTTATGCGTTACACCTCTATTATCCTGTACAATATCTTGTGTACCATCACCCCACTCCCATACATAATACACATCGTTACCATTTTCATTACTGGTATTAACAACAGTAATGGATTGCCCAAAACAAATATCATTATCATTTAACCTAAATGACGCAACAGGGCGTGACGGGCACTGTGCAACAATATAAAGGGGTAAAATGAGGATTAAAAGCGTTAAATTTATAGTTATCTTCATGGAAAATTGATGTAAGTTTTGGATATATCCAATTCAATAAAACCACCTCAAAAGTCGAGATAGTTTCATATTTTAAAAATCGGTTGTTTGCGAAAATAACTACAAATGTAAGGCTTAATCCCTATTTTGTCAATTTTGGTAGTTTAAATACGTTAATTTA
>JAYVKQ010000429.1:0-5171 GCA_043768285.1 Saprospiraceae bacterium
GTTCTTTTCGTGGTGTCAAACCTACTTTCTGCCCAAAATGCAATGAGACCATTTCTCCCTTAGACCTTACAGGCGTGGACTTGGCTTAGGAACGAGACAGGAATAAATTTACATTCTTAGAGGTACTTTCAGCTCCATCAAGCCGAAGGCATGAGGGAATTATTTTTCTGATGAACGATTGTATTTTGACGCAATTATTGAATATGAGTGGTTTCGTTTTACTAAATTAACATAATTAAAATTATGCCAATGCTCCACCATCAGCTGCCATCGCCAAGCCAGTAATGAATGATGAGTGTTCAGAACACAACCACAAAGCGACATCAGCTATTTCTTCGGGTGTTCCCATACGTTTCATGGCTTGAAAATTTATAGCTGCTTGTTTGGCTTCTGGATTATGCGCTAATTTTCTGCGCCCTTCCATAAGCATGGGTGTTTCAATGGCTGTGGGGCAAATGGCATTGATACGGATATTTTTGGTAGCGTATTCTCTGGCTGCTGTTTTTGTGATACCGACAACGCCATGTTTGGAAGCGGCATAAGGCGAATTTTCGGGCTGTGCTATCAAGCCTGCGGCTGATGATAGATTTACAATAGTGCCACCGCCATTTTGGAGCATTTGTGTAATTTGAAATTTCATGCAATACCAAGTGCCCGTGAGGTTGATATTGATTTGCTGATGCCATTCATCAAAAGGGTATTCATGTGTGGGTAATGACACCGTTCCAGCTATACCCGCACAATTGACAGCACAATCCAAGCGACCAAAGGTTTCAACGGTTTTTTTAAGCATATTTTCAACATCTTCTCGATTTGAAATATCTACTTTTAAAGCGAGAACAGTGTCATTGCCCCCCCTTAGTGCCGATTGTGTCGGGATTTCGTTCCTCAATATTTCAGCTGTTTTTTCAGCATTTTCAAGGTTTACATCTACGACAACGACTTTTGCGCCTTCTCTACCAAAAGCCAAAGCGGTTGCTCTGCCTATACCAGAACCTGCACCTGTTACCAAACATACTTTATTTTTAAATCTTTCCATTGTTGTGTGATTCCGTGATTGTGTGATTCTGTGATTGTATTAACTAATCACTAAATCATACAATCACTTTTTTTTAATTGCCCTCGCTAATGACCGTTCCGCCATCCACAATAATATTTTGTCCTGTAATAAATGCGCCAGCTTTTGATGCCAGCATAACCGCAACCCCTGCAATTTCTTCTACGGCTCCTACTCTACGCAAAGGCGTTAAAGCCAAGCGTTTTTTCATAAAATCGTCATTGGACATAGTTATCAAAGCTATTCTATCTTTTAAGTCGAATATATCCTTCATATTGATTTTGAATATGAGGTTTCGGATTTCAAGGTATCAGACCGAAATCTGAAATCCTATATCCGAAATCAAGTTAATGTCCCATAAAATCTTCTAAGGCTTTGCCATCAAATTCGTAGGATTTTGCTTCTGTTAGCACAAAAACAATACGACAAATGGTCTCACTACTCGGATTGCGCCATTTATGAATTGTACCCCTTTGCACAATAATATCACCCGCAACCATTGTTTTGAATACTTGATTATCTAATTCTAATTCTATCGCACCACTGATAACGATACCATAATCAATACTGCTTGTGCGGTGCATCGGCGAAGACGCATTAGGCAACATATCAACCACTCGGATAACGGAACCACCTTTTAAAGTTGTGCCAGCATCTCGGTTTCTGCCATCCGTTTCATCGTTTAAGTCGGCGGGTACAGATGCGGTTGTCCAAATAGTAGCCATAGCCGCGTCGCCCGAAGGAATAACCACCGTTTTGTAACGATTGTCGGAAGCAAATATAGCTTCACCTTTATTGTTGTGTCCTGTGACAATTCTCCTTATTACATCAGACATATTTTGACTAATTTTTTAAAAAACTCAATTCAATACCACTACCAATAGGTAATAAAACGCTGTCAAAAGCATGAGTATCTATTACGCGTTGGCGATAGTTATTGGTTTCCGCTTGCGAATGAGGCGGAAAAATCATATTATCGGCAGCTACCCACGCTCCTTTATTGAGTTTTGGGTAAAATAAATCGAAACAAGGGGCATATAATTCTTTCCATAAATCTACTAAAACAAAATCAAACTGCTCTTTGGCTTCTAAAATGGTTTTTAAAGCATCACCAACTCTAATATCTACATATGCTGAAAGCCCCGCTTTTTTTAGCATTTTATGGGCGTAAGCTGCCTTTTTACTATCATTTTCTAAAGAAATAACGACCCCCTCAGTATTTTTAGCCGCTTCTGCCAGCCAAATAGTGGAATAGCCATAAGAAGTCCCAATTTCCAATATGGTTTTAGCTTTCGCCGATTTTACCAGAGTATTCAAAAAAATAGCTGTTTCTATACCTACTGAAAGCAAGAATTCATCACGGCGTTTCATGCCGTCAGCTATTTGAAGGGATTTCATAAGGGCATCTTCATGGGTTATGCGCTTGTGATATTGCTTCAAAACAGCGTTTATGTTTTTATCAAAATTGAGCATATTTTACTTTATATTTGGCAAAATTAGGGGTTAAATATCTTAAAAAATAAGCAAAAATCATGTTTTAATAAGCAATTTCAATCATTGAGCAATTGCATAATTTTTTCGGTGAACGCCCTGATTCCCCTCAGTATTTAAGCGTTTTAATGCTTATTTTTTCCATTTTATATTACACCCACCACTTGGATATTGCTTTTCGGGCGCAGGTTTTCCTTGTAAAACAGCGTCTAAAGCCGCTTTTAAATCGCTGCCCGTTACTGGAATATCATTTTTAGGGCGTGACCCATCAAATCTTCCTCTGTAAAATAAGCGCATTTCACCATCAAAAACATAAAAATCGGGCGTACATGCTGCATCGTATGCCTTGGCTACTGCCTGCGTTTCATCATATAAATAAGGAAAAGTATAGCCCGATTTTCGAGCGTATTCGGTCATTCTATTGGGTGCATCATCGGGATAATTGGCTGCATCATTTGATGAAATCGCTATAAAACCAACACCTTGTGGCTGATATTTCCGAGCAAGCGCAACTATGCCTTTGTTCAGATACACCGCATACGGACAATGATTACACGTAAAAATAATGACGGTTGCTCTACCCGATTTTAAAGCAAACAGGTTTTTGTTTATACCGCTTACCGTATCGGGTAAATCAAAATCGGGTGCGAGTGTGCCAAGTGGCAGCATGGTGGATTCTACGAACATCTTTTTAAATGATGAGTTATGAATGATAAATGATGAATTTGGGATTTTACCCCCTCCGTCATGGTTTCAGTTTGATGGAAGGGGTAAATCGTATTTTTTTGAAAAATGAACTCATTGGCTAAAAAAATGACATTATATTGGGTAATTATTTTTTCAAAACTACCACAGCCCCCATCAAACCAGAAGGCAATAAAGGCTCATTCCCTCTATAAAAAGGCATGGTTGTAAACGTGATTTTGGTTTTTACATCGGGTTGGGCATCGCCAATTAAGCGATTGACCCAGAGGTTTGTCACTTTTACTTCAAGGGTATTCTCGCCTTTTTTCACCACCCCCGTAATATCCACTTTGAAAGGTTTTTTCCAAACCGTGCCTACGTTTTTACCATTGACTATCACTTCGGCTATGTTTTTAACATCGCCCAAATCTATTTCATACGTTGCCCCTTTCCCCAAAGCGGGCATGTTGAACGTATTTTGATACGTGGCTGTGCCAGAAAAATACTTGATACCCCCCTCAGTATTTTCACTCAATGAAGTCAATTTTTCAAAGGTTGCGCTTGCCGGTGCGCCTCTACCCTCTTGAAAATTAACTTTCCACGAGCTTGTTATGGTTAAAACTTGCTGTTCATTTTTAATGGGTATTGTGTAGAGACGTTGCAGTGCAACGTCTCTACGGAAGATGATGAAATAGGCTTCCCAACTTTCAAAATGTACGGGAATAATGGTGCGTCCGTCCTTGATTTGATAGGATATACGTTCCGTTTTACCTGTCTGTGGATACCACAATTCAGGCACTTTATCCGTTATTCTGAAACTGATTTCGGCAGTATTGACATCAGCACTTCTATTATCCAACCAATAAATATCTTCATTGGCAGTTTGGCGATGAACGTATAAAATCTTCGATTTAGCGTTTTTAATAACCACATCTTCAACCACATTCGACCCCCTCAGTATTTCCGTGAAATTTTGTGTTTCAAGTTGTGGATTCTTGCCCCAAATTTCATTGACAATGGCTTCAAATTCAGTCGCATCATCGCTCATACTCGGCGATTTTACGGGTTTTATACCCGCCACTTTTGCACCCGCTTTTACCAAATCTCTCACCTTTTTCAACACAGGTAAAGTCATGTTTTTCGCACTTTCATCAAGCACCAAAAGCGTGTAGCTTGCACCACTTGGGGCTACGATTTTACCGTTACTAACTTGCATTAATTTTAAAGCCGTGGCATTACAAAAGTCGTACTCATAGCCCGCAATATGGGGCATTTTTTCCTTGAATTGCCACGTAATATTGGTGTTTTCGCCGTAAAAATAGAGGACATCGGCGATAAATTTGCCTTGTTGCAACAAGTGGCAACTTCTGCCCAAATACTCCATCCACGCCTTAGCCCCTGCGCCCGACCATGTTTCTTGACGGGTAAAATATTGCCCAAATGGTCCGAGTGAAAACCCGGGCATTTTATCGTCCAAAGGCTGGTGAACGGAGGTATGAATCACAAAACGATTTAAGCCCGAAGCCATTTCCAAATCGGCTGTGCGTTTCAGTTTTTCGGGATGCCAACTGTACGCATTTTGGATAGATGTCATGGACTCGGCTGCCACAATCGGTTTGCCGTAAATATGGGCTACCGAAGCGGATTCTCGAATATCACCTTCGCTGCGGAGTTCTTCATCTGCACCACCCGCCAAACTACCCGGTGTCCACATGGCAGACATCGGAATATCGGCATTTCGTTTCACATCCATACCATCGGCTAAAATGCATAACGAGATCTTCATCTGTATGAAATTCCAATCCTACATACATGAACTGCTCTGCAGCCTCATTAACACAATCCATTTTCAAATAGTGCTTGCCAAGATCAAGACGCTGCGTCTCTGTAAGCGTTGAATCGCTTGAATACACTGCGATGATTTCTATTGCCTGGTGTG
>JAYVKQ010000430.1:0-2465 GCA_043768285.1 Saprospiraceae bacterium
ACATATATTGTCTATAAACGTACAAATCCTAACGGATTTATTGGATTTGAACTTATTATTCGCTTTCAAACATAAAAAACATATAATGACATTTGCAGAACTGGGTTTATCGCCTCATATAGTAGCATTATTGACAAAAAACGCCTACTCAGCCCCATATCCTATTCAAGAAGCCGCCATTCCTGCAATATTGGCGGGTAAAGACGTGTTGGGCATCGCGCAAACAGGTTCGGGTAAAACGGCGAGTTTTGCTTTACCCATTTTGCAGCAATTTCAAAAAAAACAACCTGCCAAAAATAGGCATATCACCGCCTTAATACTCGTGCCTACTCGCGAATTGGCGATGCAAGTAGGCGAAGTATTTAAACAATTCAGCGACAATTTGCCGCGTCCAGTTAAGGTATTATCGGTATTTGGTGGCGTATCCATCAATCCACAAATGATACGTTTACAAGGTGTCGAAATCCTCATTGCTACCCCAGGGCGTTTGTTGGATTTGATAGCCCATCGTGCATTGCATTTATCAGAAGTAGATATATTGGTGTTAGATGAAGCGGATAAGATACTGAATATGGGTTTTCGAGCCGAAATGAACGAAGTTTTGTATTATTTGCCAGCCAAAAGGCAAAATCTCTTGTTTTCGGCGACCCTCGGCAGAGATGTCAATACCGTCACAGAAATGCTGTTGCACAATCCTGTTAAAATCGACATCTCACAAGCCGTTGATAATTTGGATTTGATAAAACAAACAGCATATCTCGTAACTGAAGCACGGCGCGGTCCACTCTTGAGGTATTTGATAAAAGAGCGCAATATGCAACAAGTGTTGGTTTTTACATCCTCTATACAAAAAGCGGAAACGGTAAACCATAAGTTGAAAAACAATGGTATCAAAGCTTTAGCCCTCCACAGCGACAAAAGTCAAGGTGCGCGGACGGATGCCTTGCGGTATCTCAAATCGGGTGAAACGCATGTGGTCGTTGCCACTGATTTGGCTTCAAGGGGCATTGATATTCCCGCTTTGCCTGTTGTTATCAACTACGAATTGCCCCGTTCTCCCAAAGATTTTATCCATCGCATTGGCAGAACAGGGCGCGCGGGCATAGAAGGGGAAGCGATTACCTTACTAACCAAAGAGGAAGAACCCCATTTTTATGTTATTCAAAAAAAGATGGGTAAGCGCGTAGAACTGATTGATACTGAGGGGTATAATCTACATGGCTATTAACTATACCTTTTTAGGTGGCAAATCAAAAGCCTCGGCTTCATGTTCAAAACCATTGCGGTGCGAGCCATCGCAAAAAGGTTTGTTTTTGGATAAACCACAGCGACATAAGCCAATGCTTGTTCTTTCTTTGAGGTCGTAAGGTTTGCCTTGCGCGTCCACGATGTCGAAATCGCCTTCTACTTTGAGCGAACCGTTTGAATTGACAGTAATTTTTGTTTTAGTCATTTTTTGTTAATTTGTAAAAACTTAGACAGCCACTAATTACACTAATTTTCACTAATGTTATTTTTGATTTTTTAAAAAAAATTAGTGAAAATTAGTGTAATTAGTGGCTGTCTAAGTTTTTATGTTATTTGAAATAATCAGACTGCAAGAAACAATGAAAAATTGAAACTATTCGCTTTTTGTCTATATCCTTAACCAAATCCTTGTATTCTTTTAAAAAAATGTGCTTAAAATTTTGAAATTTCAATATTACGCTACATATTTGACTTGTGAATAACTTTAATGAACAGAACACACAGAAGCCAATGACCACTTACAATAAAATACGTGTTGGAACACTTGCCGTAGCCGAACCCTTTATGCTCGACCCTCATTTCAAAAGGGCTGTTATCCTCCTTTGCAATCACGATAATGAAGGCTCTTTTGGCTATATATTGAATAAAATGAAAGATATTACTATCAGTGACTTGGTGGTTGATTTCCCAAAATTCAATGCGCCTGTTTTTTATGGTGGACCCGTGCAAACGGATAGTCTGCACTTTTTGCACAATGTTGGTGATTTATTAGAAGGGAGTAAACGTATAACATCAGGTGTATATATGGGCGGCGATTGGGATCAATTGAAGTTTCTCATTCAACAAAAGCTGATAGAACCTAAGCATATTCGCTTTTTTATGGGCTATTCGGGTTGGACAGATACCCAATTAGCCGATGAATGTAAAGATGGCTCGTGGATATTGTGCGATATGCACGCCAATTATCTATTCAATTCGCAACCCAATACCCTATGGCGTACTGTGCTTCAAAATAAAGGCAATGCCTATTCTATTATCGCTGATATGAATGATGATAATAATATTAATTAAGTATGACATGAAGTATGAAGTATGAAAGTTTAATACTTTCAAATATAACAATTCCGAAGGAGTTGAACATGAATAGAAAAAATTAAAAAGATAGGTTTGGGATAACTCCGAAGGAGTTGAACATGAATAGAAAAAATTAAAAAGAT
>JAYVKQ010000431.1:0-4181 GCA_043768285.1 Saprospiraceae bacterium
TATCCATTATCAACTATCCATTATAGATATTGCTTCATGCTATTGACATCGGTTTGAATTTGAGACACCAGATAGGTGTAGCTGGCTTCAAAATCGGCGATGGTTTGGCTGACTTTGGCAGTAGATTGGCTGATGTCCTGTTTGATTTGTTCCATTTCCTTTTGGTGCTGGTCAATTTCAGCGGTCATGCGTTGTATTTCAGCTTTTTTTTGCTTAATAGCCGCCTCAAAATTGTCAATTTGCGCTTTCTTATTGCCAACTTGCCCTTGCATTTGATTGTTGGCAGCATCTTGAAATTTAGCTTGCTCTTGCTTCAATACGCTTAAATATCCATCAGCTGTGCTAAGAAGTCTATCCTTCGTTGCGCCCATTGTCTGCGCCATAGCGAAAGCACTTTTAAAGCGCGTTGTATCGTCCATTGGCACGTTTTTCAAATTATTCAAGGCTTGTTTGAATTCAAAATAATCGAAACCCTGTTGATTTGCGGCTTCCATTGCTTTAAAAAGCACTTCAAGGAACTTGTCATTTGCTTTGCCACTGCCCGAGCTGTAAGATACTGAGGGGGTCGTTGCGGATGTCGCCACGCCTTGTATCGGAGCCGAGGAAGTGGACTGTGGTTGTGGTTTGACGGGAGCCGCCGCATTGGGGTCATCCACAACAAATACACCTTTTAGCTTTTTTAAAAAATCACTCATAAACGCTTTGTTTTGATAATGAATTAACCCTAAAATTAGGGAATTAAGTTCTACCTATTTTGATATTAACGATAAGTGCATGGAAATTTCGGATAAAAATAGTAAAAATATGGTAATTTCATATTACTTGGTAACTTCGAAAATCTACAGAATAAACATTATGTCACTACGTGTCAGTAGTAATGCTTGAAATCTGCGGTTATTATAAATATTTTGACTCTACGAGTCAGTTCCGCTTTTATCGGGATGTTCCAAAAATTGAGGGAAAGTAAATGACTCGTAGAGTCAAAATGTTTATAATAACCCCCATTTTAACTTTCACGCTTTGACACGTTACATACGAGCGTTAACTGGTAATAATACCTTTCCAAAAGTTGCGAACTTTTGGAAAGGTTTGCACAAATAAATATTACTAATCAACGCCCGTATGCATAGTGTCAAAATGTTTATTTCAAAGATTTATGAAGTTACCAGTATTACTTATTTAAAGATAGTGTTGTAAAGCTCAATTATAACAATTTTTTGGAATACTTTTACTTTTTTAAAATCATTGAACTCACGGCTTCAAAATTTTTGACTATTGATTATCGAAACTAATTTTCAAATATGGAATTTAACTTAACCACACCCGCCGTCCTATTTCCAGCTGTATCGCTAATATTGTTAGCCTATACCAATCGTTTTTTGGCAATATCTAACCTTATTCGTAGCTTAAAGGAAAAATATGATGAAAATGCAGAGGAAAAACTCATCGAACAAATTAAAAATCTGCGGCGGCGCATTTTGCTTATTCGGAATATGCAATTTTGGGGTGTTTTCAGCCTTTTGCTGTGTGTTATCAGTATGTATTTTATTTTCGAAAACCGGACTGATATTGCCAAAATTTTATTTGGCGGCGCAATGATTTCACTCATAGCTTCTCTTGCATTATCAATACGCGAAATACATCTATCCGTTGTTGCCCTCAATTTGGAAATGGAGGATATAGAGGAGAAATTGGCAGAAAAGAAAAATATTTTGAGGAAAATTCAAGAGTTGGATTTATGAAGTATGAAGTATAGAACAAAGGTAGCATTTGACATTTCGCAGGGCGAGGGAATGTTCAGAAAAGTGTGTCAAAAAATAAATAATTATGAAATAAATAATTTTCAACAAACGCGGAAAAGCGTTTTCCATATTTCAATGCTTTGATAGCTACTTTATTTATGCAAAATCTTCACATACTTCATACTTCATACAATCTTAATCGGTAAGTTTAAAACGAAAGTTGTCCCTTTGCCCCATTCACTATACACATCAATCCCGCCCCTCAGTAACATCATGTATTCTTTGACGATAGACAAGCCTAAGCCGTTTGAAAGCTCACCGGCTGTGGGTTTTGCCGATAGTTTTTGAAACTTACCAAATAAGATTGGCAGCTCTTCTTGCTTAATACCTTGCCCATCATCTTGAATTTCAACGGATATATATGTATTTGTTTTTGAAAGAGATATAGATACGTGACCGCTTTCATGCGTAAATTTAATCGCGTTGGATATGACGTTTTCAAGCACTGGACATAAAAAATTTGGGTCAGAAGTTACATTCCAATCCTCATTATTGGCATTAAAACTGAGGTTAATTTTTTTTCGATTTGCGAATATTTGTGAGCGTGCCATAGCATCCCAAGTGCAAGATTTGACATTAACCAGTTGAAATTCGGGATGAATAACGCCTCTTTCAATCCGATTGATATTCAATACATTTTTTATAAGCGAAGACATTCGTTTGGTAGCAGCTTGTATATTGAATATCAATTTTTTTTGAACGTGGGTCATATTAGTACCCGTTTTGTTCAGCAATTCGGCACTCATCGCAATTGTCGAAATGGGGTTTTGTAAGTCATGCGAAGCGATACCAATAAAGCGATTTTTTTCTTGATTAAGGTGATACAATTCTTCATTGGCAAGTTGGAATTGTTCCTCTAAATGGATTTGCTTTGAAATATCAATGACGACTGATAATGTGTGCTTAAAATGTCCAAGCGCATCATTAACAGCAATAACACGAACCAAAGCAGGGAAAGTTGTGCCATTTCTACGCTTCATAGTGCGCCTTGCCTCGTAGGGTTTGATATTTTCTTTTATATACTTAAAGCCTGTATTAAATAAATAGTCTTGTTCGTCTTCAATAACAATCACCTCTTTAACGTGCATCTTCTTAATCACCTCCTCACGCTTATATCCTAACCATTCTAACTCTGTGTTATTGATATTTAGGAAATAACCGTTTTCATCAAGGGAGTGTATGCCCACAGGTATATTTTGAAACCCGTGTGCCAATACACTTAAATCATTTTTAAGGCGTTGGTTTTCCGTTTCTAATAATGCAACTTTTAAAATAAGCGGGTTGCAATCTGTGTTATCTATCATACTTAGATTATCTAAAAATAAAATAAAGGGTGGAATGTCAAAAGGTAAAGTTAGCAAAATCACACAAAATAACCATTCTTACCCCTAATTTAGTTCATGAAAGTGAATAGTTTTATCTTTTTTTACAATTCGGTGAGAAATATGTATGCTAACAAGTCAAATGTTTATCAAATAGTATCATGTATGAATAAGTCCTATTGAAAACATAAAAAAAGCCGGTACTTATGAAAGTATCGGCTTAAAAGTAATGTGATTTAATTTGTTGTCGTGTGAACACGATATATTTATTACAAATTTAGTCTTGCGTTAAATGATGAGCGTTTAGTTTCAGTTTAATTTGAATGCAAGGTCAAGAAGCCTCTTTGTATTAATTTTAGTATAGAGATTTATCTATAAAAAAACAATACCTTTCTATTCTGAATATAAATGCTTTGTGTCAAAAGTCTTTTTGTTTTGCATCATACATATAAGACGTGAGTAAAAAAAAAAGTAACACTCTTGAATTATGAGATTACAAAATTATTTGTCGTGAACGACTAATGGTAACAATTTTATAATTTTAAAACAAACTTATTTGTATAGGTTCATTATTTAAAAATTGGGGTGCGCGTATTGATACGCCTTTCACGTGTGACAAAAAATTGTTATGCAAAAATTTAGCCAACTTAGGTGCATTAATATTATCAGATGTATGGGTAAAAAAATAGGCTTCATCAAGCCCCGCAGCATACCAAATTTTTAATCGCTGTACCCAATCTTCGAGGCGGCTATAATCAGTAGGGTGCAAATCATTGCCTACAAACCGAATGACTGCCGTTTTTGTCGTCAAACATTGGTGCAGTACATCACGCCTGCCTGCTACGTCCGTTATCACCGTGGATACTGTGTAGGCTTTCAACATATCCGTCAGAGTAGTCAAATACTGAGGGGTGTTAAACCACTCTTTATGCCTTAGTTCAATAGCCAAGCGTATATTATCAGGAAAAAACTTCAAATATAATTCCAGTATTTTTAAATCATTATATTGAAAATAAGGCGGCATTTGCATAAAACAAATACCCATTTTTTCCTTCAA
>JAYVKQ010000432.1:0-4339 GCA_043768285.1 Saprospiraceae bacterium
ATTTAAAAATTAGAAAATAAAATTATTGAATTGTATCAACTTAAGCCACCCCGAATTGTACACCAATTACATTGCGTCACTACGTGACTAAGAAAGTTCTTTTTTTTATAGCTGTTATAAACATATTGTCGCTAACGCGACAGAAATGTATGCATTTTTCATAGAGCCGTTAGGGTCTCAATGTTTATAACAGGCATCAACTCTTAGAGTATCCTTAGTCACGTAGTGACGCAATGGAATTGTTGCAAAATTCGGGGTGACATAAGTTTCACTTTTTTGTACCATCTAAGGTATTCGACAGCGTGTAATTTTAAAACAAATTCATAGAGCGGTGTCGAATAAATTCGACACGAGTTGTGCGCTTTTATAAGATGATAATTCTGCGCTATTTTCACATAGCTGAAAGTCATCATGTCTTAAAACGCTTAAAATTAAATAAATATTTTATATGTAAGGCAATGGTGAGCAAGGTTTAACATAGTATTAACTCTCACATTAACAGTCATTAACAACTTTTGGTTCAATTGAGTGAAAATAAGGAGTAAAATACTGAGGGGGTCATAGGCGGTTATATTTTTTCATTATTTCTAAACATTTTGATTGTTTACTCATATTTATAAACAAAAATTGTGCCGTCTTATGTGCTTTCAAATCAAGGCATTTTTGTATATATTGCTCTATCAAAACGACATCAGCATCAAGCGTGTGGAGGGCATCGAAGTGGGTCAAAAAGGCAAAAAATTGAGCGCGGGGCAGTTCGTTTTTTATTAACGGCTTACCATTTTGCTGTTCATAATTCTGCCAAATAGCAAGTGCTTCTTCTTTATTTAGAGTAAAAAATAAATGGGTAAAAAAGGTATTGGAATGGAGGTGATTGTTGTCGGGTTGTAAGCGCAACCCTGTGTCTAAGGCTCTCAAAGCAGCATTGTAGCGTTCAATTTCGCGGCAACATATTGCCAATTCGTTAAGGCTTTGCACATCATTTGGGCGTTTTTCGATGATATTTTCAAAAATATAAATGGCATCTTTATGATTGCACATCAGGCGGTGTGTGATGGCTAAATCGTTTTGAATGGCGATATTATGGGGTTGTTGTTGCGCGGCTGTTTGCAAGTCGGAAAGGGCGTTTTCGTACCGTTTGGCTTTGCGATGATTTGAAGCGCGTTGTATCAAAAAATACGGCGTGTGTACTATTGTAATGCCTTCATTATCAGTAGTTTGCAAAGGCGTTTGAATATAATCTGCAAGCGGTATGGCACGACAAAACTGTAATAATCGCGCATTAATATCATTCATTTTCATGAAGTAATTATCGCTACTCATCGTACCGCGTATCGCCTCTTTACCCAATAAATTGAACTCCGCTTCAATGATAATCAAATCATTATAGCTTGCACTATTTATATCAAGCACATCAACAAATACGTCAAATGCCTTTTGGGTATCGCTTGCTCGAATGTGTTTTTCGACCTGTTTTTTGATTATATCCATATATTGATTACGCAATGATATGCCTTCCGTATTTTCTACAGTCGTTTCGTTAGTTCATTAATTTGCTTTTTGAGTAATTCATTCTCCAATAAAGCAACTTCTTTTGCTTTTCTTTCTTCTTCTTTTGCCCTCAATGCCTCGTCTAATTTGCTATGTACCATTGCAAACTCCATCTCCACTTCTTCTTCAAATTGCATTTTTCTAATCAAGTCCTCATCAAGAAGTGCTGTATTAAGGCGTTTCAACATACGCTCGACCATTGGGTTGTCTGCACTGCCCGTATAGTCCAATATTTTATTATCATCTGTTTTATATTTTACTTGACTGAATACATCCAGCATTTTTTCCATTTCAGTTTGAGCTACCATGTTTAATCTCGGAATTTGTATCGCATATAAGTCATGCGAGAGTGTTTCTACAAAATTATCTCTAACGCGCAAACGTCTTCCCGTAACAGCATTATAATATTCTCTAACAACTTTTAAAACAGGCGTTCTGACTTTTTTTAATCGAAAGCCTAAAAAATATATCGTTGTGATAGGAATATTAGCCTGTTCGGATTTACCTTGTTCGTTGATAATATCTTCCAGTTTTGAGTAATTTAAGGCTATATAGCGTCTAAATCGAAGCAATTCTAAGCCTTTTTTACTCTTTTGTAATTCAATCAAAATGACTTTCAATGAGCCATCTTTCATGCGGATAGTCGCTTTGAAATCAATCCTTACAAGGCTTAAACCGCCTTTATAGGTCGTGACCATTTCTTGCGGTTTCATTTCTAAAGACACTATTTCTATACTCAAAATGGCAGATAGTAAAGATTTTGCAATCTCTAAATCTTCCATCAAGTATTTAAAAACAACATCGTAAATTGGGTTGGCTATTTTCATTATATGTTTAACTGTCGTTTTGGTTGTAGTTTTCAAAAATTGTAAAACAAATTTACAGCATAATTTTGAAATAATTTGATTTTTTTTGTCTCAAAAATCAAATAATAATGAGGGGGTACTACATATTCTCAAAAATATCATTGTAACTTTGAGTATTAAAACTAAAACAAACGCTTATGAAAAAATACATTACCGACTACGTGCGCTTCAACCTTTGGGCAAACACCCGCCTCGTAGAAGTATTCAAACAACAAGACGATGTTTTGATTTCGAAGCATATCCAGAGTAGTTTTCCATCTGTCCGCGAAACGATGATGCACCTTTGGGATGTAGAGGTTTTATGGCTTGCACGCCTACAAGGGCAATCGCCAACGGTGTTTCCTTCCAAAAGCTTTACAGGCAGCAATACCGAATTATTTGATAATTTATTAGACGCTTCCAAAAATTTTGTCACTTTTGTGGAAAAACAACCCGCTACCTATTTTACAACAACTGAAATAAACTATAAAACCATTAAATTAGACGGTGTATTTGTCAATAAACCCTACGAAATGATGTGGCATTGTATGAACCATCAATCATTTCATCGGGGTCAATTGGTGATGTTCGCGCGTCAATTGGGGATTACGACAATACCCAGTACCGATTTTATAATTTATTTAAGAGAGCAAAAATGAGCGAAATAAAGAGTAGAGAACCTGATTTTAGACCCAATGGGGATAGTGCCAGCCCACTAAAAGTCGGGTTGCTTTTCGCATTAATTTGTGTTGCTTTGTATTTGGCTTACACCACTTGGATGGGCGGTGATGTGCAAAGCAGCATACCCCGCGCTATGCAAGTGACCTACGTGCCAGCCGATTTTAAAATGAATTTGGATGAGCAAAAAACACTGGATATTCTCTCCAATCCGCAGCGATATAGGCAGGAATTTGATGAGTTGATATTGAATTTCAATACCAATTTGGTCGTTCATGTTTCTAACCGCATGGGTTTGAGTGCGCCTTATCGCACGGCGGCGGTCAATGAATACCGCAAAATGCACCCTTATATTCGCCAAATGTATTTTAATGATATTATAGGTTTGTCGGATACGACTTCGCAACTCTACCGCACTTGGTACGAAAACGAAGGCGCAACGGCGGCGGATTTGCTTAACGAAGTAGCCTCCAAATACACCTGTTTTTTTATCACAAATATTATGACGACTGTTTTGAAAACACAGGATGGCAAACTGGCTGTGAAAGGCAGTAAAATTGAAACCCCGTGTGGCATCGCTATGACTGAGGGGTTGCGCCCGATGGTCAAACGATTGCAAGATGCGGCGGCAATTCGGGATTTTAGCCGTGCAAAAGGTATGATGAAAGAGCGTGTAGAACGCGCCATTACGGAACTCGCCGTCATGGAAGTGCGCGATAAAAAAGGGATAAAATACGACAACAATACCAAAGTATGGGGGTATAGCGTTTCTAACACATCGCTCGAAATTACGGCAATTAGTATTGCTAAAATTGGTTTTAACCTCAATCAATTTATGAATATTAGTGTGGATGACCGCAATAAAACGGTAGTCGTAACGCTGCCACAACCGCAAATTCTTTCGCACGAAGTGTATCCAAAAGTGGAGAACTTAGACGTGGGTTGGATGCGCGAAATTAGCTCGCAAGACTTCAACGAGGCGGTCAATAAACTGCGTCAATCGTTTCGAGAAGATGTATATAACACCGATATGCTCAATAAATCGAAACAACGCGCGGGCAATGTGATGGACATGATGCTGTCGCCGATGGTGCGCAATATTAATAAGGGCTATAAAGTGGCTATAAAATTTCAGAGCGAACAAAATTTGGAGTATAATATGCCGCAACACTAAAAGCCTGTAGCTGACGATTAGTCAGCGACAGGCTTTTGTTGAACGAAGCCGCCGTCCCACAATGCACAAAACCCAAATGAAACATCCCGAG
>JAYVKQ010000433.1:0-5037 GCA_043768285.1 Saprospiraceae bacterium
GTTTACTAAACCTTTGTCGAGAAGCATTGTAAAGTATTGAAAATCAATATTTTATTTTTAAAACAAAATATTTTGAACGCTAATTATCAATAGTTTAAAAATAATTTAATTGTTGGCTCTTGCAATGGCATGTGGCTCTGAAATAGGTGCGAACCTATCAACCACACACTTTTCTCGAAGTGTGATTGCCTCCATACCCATTTGCACCCGTAAGGCTTTGGCTACCGTCATAATCTCGAACATGAGTACTCTTTTGTTGTCTTTATCAATTTCAACGCGCAGTTCCTCTGCTGCCGTGAGAATTTCTACCATTAAGGTTCGGGTATTTACTGGTTTTTCAATATGTTTTTGCTCGACTGGTGTGGGAGCAATCGGCGTTATTATGTCTTCTTTTAATATAGCTGTCATTGTGAAATCATTAACGGGTATTGTCGGATTGATGGTAAAAATATCTGCACTAAAGTTAAATTGTTCAATGGTCAAATCGGCATTGGTGACACTGATGTCTTCATTTATTAGTTCTTCATCATAGCCAAATTGCTCCAATACTTGTCGCGCCGCTTCAACGATATGTGGGTTCGGGCTAACCAAAAACGGTACGACTTGCGGTATAGCTTCCATACTATGAAAGTGCTTAATCATGCGCAAACCAAACAATAATACTGAGGGGTTATACGATGTGAGCAAGGGCGTAAAATCGGGCAATTGTATATTTTGTACCCGACTGAGTGCATCACAAATTTGATATTGTTCCCACGCACTCAATGGATAGCTATATCGTATCAAATCGGGTTGCCATGCTTGACCCCTCAGTATCAATGCCCGAATAGCTTCAATACGGATGAAAGGGTTACTATCATGTATCATGCGCAACACGGTTTTCTCAAAAGAGTTGGCACTCATCAAAATCAACTCTTGCAAACCTTCAAGGCGCGTATGCCACAATATGCTTTTTGTTTTTTTCAAAGAAGCACTATGAAACCCTAATTTTTCGTACAAATGACTGAGTATAAATCCTTCTTCGCCGCCCACATGTTTGCGCATGAGTACAATCTGGTCGAGCAAAACTTGTCGGTTAAAAGGATGTGTTTGGTCTTCTTTATCTAAGGTGTATTGATAGGTTTTTTTTTCAAAAATTTTATCGTTTTCATATACATACGTCATCGTTTCAGCGAGATAATTTTCATATTTTTCGACCAATTTTTTCCTTTTTTTACTTCGGTTAATGGCGATTGTGCGCCTTAACAAGACCATCGCAACTATCGTGAACGCAGCACCCAAAAAAGCCGTAATCGAGTAGATAATGGCAGTTTTTAAGGTTTCCTCCGCAATAAAAGCCGTAATATGCTTGACTTTCAATAAAGAATTGGACAACCTTTGTAAGATGCTGTCTAAGGATATTTCTATGTTCATTATTAAAACTTGTATGCCAGACCTAAATCAAATATCCATCTGGATTGCGACAAGCCACTGTTTTGACTTTTGTTTTTCTCCCACGAAATACCGCCCAATAGTCGCCAATTTCTATGTAAATAAAAGTTAGAAGATATATTAGTTGTAAAAGAATTGATGATAAAACTATCGAATTGGGGCGATAATGCAGCGTTAGCATTTGAACCCGTGCCAATGCTTGCTCGCCAATAACTATCGTGCGTATCAAAATAGCGTTGGAATAGAAAACTATGCGTAAAGCCACTCACACTCACACCGCGTACTTGTGCAATATTATAACCCATGCGGTTTTTATTTTTTTGATACATGATACCCCCCCTCAGTATTGTAGCACTTTCAAGGTCTTTTACTTTAAAAAAACGGATACCTGCCTCTACCTCTATGAGCCTGTGTGGATATAGAAAGAAACTACCACCATATACGCGTGTTGGGTGGGTTTTGCTATCGGCAATAGCACCCAAAAGCCACATATATGCCCGATTACTAATTTTAGGATATGCCTGTACCATAAACTGATTACCGTTTTTGCCAAAGCGATTGGCGTTGTTGAGAGAGCCAATTAAAGCTACTTTTTTTAAGCGATGGGCGTATTCGATATGCGTGACATTCCAATTTTTTTGCTCTGAATTGAAGTTGAAATAGGTTTCATGCAGGGATATAGTGCGTTTGATGAGCTTGGATTGCACAAAATCCCAGAGCGAGAAGAGATAATCTTTGACAGGCAATAGGGCTTTTTCAGCATCGCGATATCGGGTTTGTTCAATGAGACCATGGACATATTTTTTTGTAAATAAAATACTATCCAGCAATCCTTCTTGCTGATTGGCGTTTTTTGGGGTTGTTTTTAGCGCATTTTGGGTCAAATGTTCTAAATTACCCCACTGCTGCGACCATAAATAAACATCGCCCATCAATGCCAACACTTCTCTATTGTTGGGTTGCTTATCCAATACGAAGCGGGCATCTGCTTCCGCAGCATCAAATTTTTTGCTCCATGCATATACCCTTGCGCGGTATAGGCGAATGTCCATATTTTTGGGTTCGTTAGCGCATATTTTATTCAGAATAGCAATGGCAGAATCGTATTTTGAAGCGGCTGCCATCGCTTGCGCTTGTTTGAATAGACCGTCAGTATTTTGGGAATATACAGAGTTGCAAATTGAGAAGAGGGCGATAAACAGGAAAAGGTGCGCCAAAACGGAAGGTCTTGCGCACATATATATATGGTGTGTGAATCGTACTAATAATTGCATGGGTATCTACAGTTTTTGTCGAGAATACCCTCAAGGTGTAGGCTTTTAAGCTCTTACTAAACGGTGTACCCTTGCCACAACTTCATTCAGCCTTAATGGTTTCACGACATAATCATCTGCACCCAATTTTAATGCCGAAATAACAGAATTTTCTAATCCGACTGTGGAAACAACCACGATGGGCACTTTACTGAGTTCGGTATTGCGTATAAAACTGATAAGTTCCATGCCATTGGCATAAGGCATCATCAAGTCGGTGACAACCATATCAGGCTTTTCTGTGGTGAATACGTCCATGGCGGCTTTGCCATCGGCTGCCGTTACGATTGTATAACCTGCGCGGGTCAGGTATAAGGTGAGCGTTTTCAGAATCATTGGCTCGTCTTCTGCGATGAGAATTTTCATTGTAAGATTGTTTTGGATTTTATAAAAAGTAATAGATTATAGTTGATAGATTATAGTTGATAGTTGTTCAAACTATCAACTATAATCTATCAACTATCAACTATCAACTATCAACTATCAACTATCAACTATCAACTATCAACTATCAACTATAATCTATCAACTATAATCAAGCTGCCATCAGCACCAAATCGCACTGCAAGCGTTCTAATTCGTTTTCGATAATAGGGATATAATAGTTAATACGTTTCCCCATTTTTGTTAATACATCTGTCAAATAAGAAGGACTATGATTAAAAATATTGCGTTCAATGTCTTTCAATTGTTGCTCAACATCGGTCAAACCCACCATCGAAAAAGCGGGTTTTAAACGGTGCGCTTTATCTTTGATTTTCAAGCGATTTTCGGCTTTTGCGAATTCGTATATCTCGTCCCAATGCGGTAATGTTTCTTCCAGAAAAGTTTGAAACATCAAGGCGGCGTGTTCTGTATCGCTACCATATAACGCCTTTAGGTGCAGTGCGTTGAGGCGTTTATCAAAATCAAATGCGTTTAAATCGTTGTTTTTTTCAAAGATTTTATCCACATCTTCGAAGACCATAATACGCTCCAATCGGTTGATTAAAATCTCGGCTGTCATGGGTTTTAGTAGCATATCATCCATGCCACTGACAACAAATTTTTCGTCCTCACTATCTGCTGCCGACATACCTACAATGGCAGTATGGCGATTGATATTCAATGTGTTACGAATTTCAAAAGCCACTTCGTAACCATCAATATCAGGTAGTTGCAAGTCCATCAAAATAAGGTCGAAGCGTTGAATAGGAATAATATCCAAGACTTCTTTACCCGTTTTTGCCGTGATTAATTGCGCTTTACTTTGACCAAGTAGGGTAGTGAGGTACTTGATATAGACCTCGTCATCGTCAGCAATCAAAACACGTTTGTCTTTTAAAACACTCATGTTAATACGTTTTAGTTTTTGTGTAGATTGAATATGGGTTATGTCGAAAGGCAATGTAAAACGGAAAGTAGAACCTTTCAATTCTACACTATCCACGGAAACCAATCCGTCTTGGCTTTCGACCAATTCCTTAACCGTTGCCAACCCAATACCGTAACCATCGGAATTAAATTTGGCATATCTTGTAAAAATAGTATCTAAATACTCGACAGCAATACCCCTGCCTGTATCTTTAACCTCAAAACTGATATAGGCTTTGCGGTCTTCAATTTTGTTACAATTGACGTGTAACTCAATACGCCCTGCATCTGTAAACTTGCCCGCGTTACTCAATAAATTGTTCAATACCCGCGACAAAGCCGTTTTGTCGCCTCGGATAGCGGCGGGTATATTTGCACCAAATACCAATCTGGTAAGGATTGGTTTTTCTTGAATAGTTAAGCAAAAAGTATCGAATAGTGTTTTGATGGTGTCTTTCGTTTTGAAGTCTTCAATCACGTTTGCGTTCTGTATCGTTTCGACTTTATTCTGTTCTAATACTTGTACCATCATCGCGCTAAGTTCTTCCGCCGATTTTTTGAGCAAGTGAACAATTTCAGCCTGTTCGATACTGAGGGAGGTGTTTTCAAGTAAATTTGACATGCACATAACCCCATTTGCTAAGGTCTTCATGTCATGACTTGTCCCCACAAACGCTACGTTGTTGACCAACGTTTCAAGCGTTTTACCCATCTGCTAAATATAGTTTTGTTGTGTAAAGGAAAAATATAGTGTGAAATCTTATTTTAAAAATTAAGGGGTTACAAGGTTACGAAGTTACAAGGTTGTGGTTATCGTCATTATGGGACATTTCGCAGGGCGATTGAAATCGACCCCTATTGATATGTTCCCGTAGTAAAATCAATAGCGGGCGATTTCAATCGCCCTGCCTAATAACCCATAAATAACCCCAACCTTGTA
>JAYVKQ010000434.1:0-6607 GCA_043768285.1 Saprospiraceae bacterium
TAGATATTGACCCTACCCGCAAATGCATTCGTTTTTCTTTTTCACACTATAATACGGTTGAAGAAGTGGATTATGTTATCGAAAAATTGAAGCGCATGACGGCTGTTTTTGTCTATTCCTAATTCATCATTTATAATTCATCATTTTCTTAATGGCTTTAAAAATCGGTATTACGGGCGGCATTGGTAGTGGCAAAACCACCGTTTGCCACATATTTGAAACACTGGGTATTCCAATCTATTACGCCGATGATAGGGCAAAAGCCTTGATGGTTACGGATAAAAAATTGGTTGAAAGTATCATATCCCTTTTTGGAAAAGAAGCCTATCTACCCGATGACTCATTAAATCGCCAACATATAGCACAAATAGCTTTTCATAATCCTTTGATATTGAGAGAATTAAACAATATTGTACACCCCTCAGTATTCCGAGATGGTGAACAATGGCATAAAGACCAAAAAGGTGTGCCTTATACATTGAAAGAAGCCGCCTTACTATTTGAAAGTGGCAGCCATTCAGCCTTAGATAAAATTATTACCGTATATGCACCTAAAGAATTGAGAATAGAAAGAGTGATGGTGCGGAATGGTTTATCCCGCGAAGAAATAGAAAGCCGGATGGCAAAACAATTGCCCGATGAAGAAAAAAAGGAACGCGCTGATTTTGTGATTTATAATGACGGGAGGCAGCTTTTATTGCCGCAAGTATTGGCGATACATAAGGTTTTGACAACATAAATTAGAAACACGAATACCACCAATTTTAAGATGAATATCACAAATCATTACATCTAATTCTACTTTGGCACTCTAAAAATCCCGAAGGGGAGTGAACTTGAATAACCCCGAATGAAATTCGGGGGAAACGGTGGGTGAGTTACTCAACGCTGAAAGCGTTGAACTAAAAGCTATTTAAGTTCAATACCTTCGGGATTGTGAAACGCCCTTTGCCTTTGCCCCCGAATAAAATTCGGGGTTATTCAAGTGCAATCCCCTTCGGAATTTATAGAGTGCCAAAGTAGAACTAAGTAGTTAGATGTAAATAATCGACAATTTTATTTTTCATAGTACACTGATAATGAATATATTACAAGTCGTACATCGTACATCTATTATCGTACATCTACATATATTTAGCATTGAAATTAATCAATAATACGGTGTACAACAATAACGCCCTTCTCCGCCCGTTTTTCCCAAGCAATATTGCCATCCGTTTTTTGGGTATCCAAAATATGCCACTCTCGATACACTAAGCCTACATTTTTAGCATATTTTTCAAGCATATAGCGTTTTTCTATCAGCGAACTGACAGTCGTTTGCCCTATAATGGTAAGGACATCATCATAGGTTTTAGTCCCAATTTTCTCTGATTTTTGATACGTTTCGATGCGGTGAGCCCACTTTTTAGAAAATGGCAAAAGGGTTTCATCGGCAATATTAAAAATAGCATTGACATCATTATATATATGCCCATTCCACGTTGTTTTTTCAGTAAAAGCCAAAGGCAATTTGATATAGCGTTGATTATCCTCCCCCCTCAGTATTTGGTCGGTTGAAATAGCTTCTGATACGGTTTTAGCGATTTGCCAAGCTGTAGTGCTGCGCCTGCGTTGCGAAAATTCAATGCGATAGGTAAGCAAATTGGTATTGTCTCGGAATGTATCTTTCGTAACTTCTCGAAATTGCCAACGCTGGGTATCTATTTTGACGGATTTGTTGGGTTGTGGGTCGTATATGATACTATCCACATCATATGTGAGGGTTCTACCTATTTGTAGTGGGAAATAATTTTGACCGATATTGGGTAGGTTCTCTGTTTGGTTTTTAGTGCAAGAGATATGGTATAGTATGGCTATACTAAAACTGAATAAGAGAATAAATTTTGTAATACTTCTATTCATTTGGTAACCATATTTAATTAAAAGATTTAGTATGCATAAAATTAAGCACAATTGAGTTGAATTCAAGTTTTTTTCAAGAAAAATTGAAATTCAACTCAATTGTGCTTAATTTTATGCATACTAAATCTACGGCTCAATACCCCAACAATTTCAACATACTCTCCGCCTCTTGCTCATCGGATTCCATCCAATCTACGAAATTACCATTTTCATCTTTATCTACCAATATGCGTTTAGGCGAAGGTAATAGGCAATGTTTTACGCCACCATAACCACTAGTGCATCTTGATACGCCCCAGTATTGAAAAACCCTATATACAAAGGTTCTTCATTTTTTGAAAACTTAGGCATATAGACCACATTCATATGCGCTTCTGAGTTATAATAGTCGGCATTATCGCAACTCAAACCACCGATATTGACGCGGGTGTATTCTTTGTTCCAGTGATTAATTGGCAATAATATATAGCGTTCGTTAATTGCCCACGCATCTGGGATGGTCGTTATCAAAGAATTATCGGTCATATACCACAATTCGCTGTCGTTTTGTTGTTTCTGACCTATCACGCCCAAAACAGTTGCGCCGCTTTCACCTACGGTATATTTACCAAATTCGGTATAAATATCGGGCGTAGGCACGTTTTCATCTTCGCAATATTCCTTGATGGTGCGTACAATTTCTTTCACCATATAAGGATAGTCGTATTCAAAATTCAAAGAATTAGCAATCGGCAAACCGCCACCTATATTTAGAGAATCCAAATCAGGGCAAAACTGTTTGAGTTGACAATAGAGTTTGATACCCTTGCGCAACTCCGACCAATAGTAAGTCGTGTCTTTAATGCCCGTATCCACGAAGAAATGGAGCATTTTTAACTTAAACTTAGGATTGGTCATAATTTTATCTTTCACAAAATTGACGACCCTGTTTGTTCGGATACCCAAGCGCGAGGTATAAAACTGGAAATTGGGTTCTTCCTCAGTGGCTACGCGCACACCTACGAAACAGGTTTTTGCAAGGTGTGCATCGAGTTCGTCAATTTCATCGCGGTTATCGCACACGGGAATGACGTTGGTAAAGCCCGTACTATTAATCAGATAAGCAATTTTGCGGATGTAGCTGTTATTTTTAAAACCATTGCAGACAATGATTTTATCTTTATTGATTTTATTGTCGTGGTAGAGCTTCAATATCAAATCAATATCAAACGTAGAAGACGTTTCGATTTGCACATTGTTTTTCAAAACCTCATCTAACACAAAGCGAAAGTGTGAGCTTTTGGTGCAAAAGCAATAGAAATATTCACCGTTGTAGTTCAAGTCATCAATGGCATTGTTGAACCATTTTTTAGAATTCTGAATTTGCTGACTGATTTTTGGCAAATAGGTGATTTTCATGGGCGTACCATATTTCTTGACGAGTTCATAGACATCTATGCCATGGAAATGTAGGCAATTATCTTGCAAAGTGAACCCCTCTTGCGGGAAATAAAAGGTTTGATCCACTAAGTCAAAATAAGTATTTTTCATTGATAATCAATTAGTTATAATCTTTGTGAAACCATGTATTTTTATCCTTATCATAAGGATTGCAAAGAAACGATAAAAAATAGAGAATGGGGGCGTTTGGGTATAAATTTTACAAAAAATATGAGCGCGTTTCGCGCTATCAAGCTCCGCATGACTGAGGGGGTGGGTCTATACATATTCTAAATCATTAAGGTAAAAATCAACCGTATTGTCATCCAACTGTTCGGATGATTTGAGCAAATGTTTAGATAAAATGGGTGCCTGGATACCCTTGCCTTCGCTTTGTCGTGAAGCCGTAGAGAGCGTATAAGGGCTTTTTATAACCCTTGCCTCATCCCATAGATTGTGCTCTATAAAACTATTCAAGAGTTTTGCACCACCTTCAACCAGAAGAATAGCTACGTCTTGACTATACAAATGGGTTAATAAAGAATTTAAAAAATTATTTTGAAAATCAATTTCTGAAATTTGTACTTGACTTTTGTCAATTAAGTTGTCATAATTTTTTTTATTGTCTGTAAATATTATAGTTTTGTATTCATTATTGAATACAGACAAGTCCTTAGGCAATAAACCATGCCTATCAAGGACAACTCGGATAGGCGATTTGCCGAAGTAATAACGATTATTGAGAGAGGGATTGTCAATCAAAGCGGTGTTAGAGCCGACCAAGATAGCATCCACTTCACTACGCCATTTATGGCTTAACCGTTTCGATAAATTGTTACTGATATTGATGCGTTCAATGTCTTTACCGATATAACTATCGGCAGTTTCAGCCCATTTTAGAATAATATAAGGGCGATTGTGTCTAATATTTGTAAAAAAAGTGTTTAAAATTTGCAAATATGGAGAATAGGTATTCTCTTTGTGTTGTTTTATGATATTTAAGAGGAAAACTGATTTGTTTTCTGCATTTAATTTATCAATGCTTTTGCCTTCAACCTTAGAATTAGGGTCAACAAAAGCAATAACAATTTGGGGAATTTTTTTTTCCAAAATCAAATCGACACAAGGAGCTGTACGACCATAATGAAAGCAAGGTTCAAGAGACACGAAAATAGTAGCCCCTTCAAAAAGAGCTTCGTTTTCTAACTCCACAGACCTAAAAGCCTGAACTTCAGCATGAGCTAAACCGGGTTTTTGAGTCCACCCTTCGCCAATTATTATATTGTTTGACACAATTACGCTTCCTACACTCGGATTCGGCGATGTTGATCCTATGCCCAAACGGGCAATATCAAAACATCTTTTCATATATGTATTTAAAAAATTCATAATTTACTATCAATTATTCTTGAATTATTCTTGCAATTGTAGTACTTTTAGATTAATTTTATATCCACAAATATATTTAAATAGTACAAAACATTATTTTGTGATTTAAAATAAAATTTCTCAAAAAAAAACATATGTATATACTTCTTTTTTTACTTTTGTGCGTTCTCTGTAAATTGTTAGCTGAAATGGCTAACCCAACTAAGGTAATTTGTCAGAATAAATATAAACAATTTAAAATCCAAGTATCGTGTTAGTAAAAATCAAATTAAAAAACTCAGATGACAACGTTCTCGTAGATGACCACGTTTACGAATATTTGACGAACGACCCGTACCTCTCTCAAGTTAAATTTGTTGACAATTTGAGAAAGCACTCGAGCGGTTGTGTGGTGTTCCAAAAAACATGGAAAAAAGCCGAAGGCGGCTATAAAACAGAAACGATATATTTGCACAAATTGCTTGCTGAAAAATACTTAGCTGAACAAAAAAGCAAAGTTAAAAATTTAGTTGGTACGCGTTCAGGCGACAAGTTAGATTGCCGCTTGGAAAACATATTATATCGTTCTCGGTCAGTAGCCAGTCGCCAACGCAAGACGAGTAGTCGTGCAGGCTATACGGGTGTTTATCAAGAAAACAATCGTTATCGTGCTGTTATTTCCATCAATCGCAAATCGGTTCACCTCGGCATGTATGATACGGCTGAAGAAGCCGCTGAAGCCTACAACAAAAAAAGCCGTGAACTTTTTGGTGATGAAGGCAAGGTGAATAAAATTAAAAAGTAAATGTGATACAATTGTTCGTTAGAACACGTACAATGAACGCTCAATCGAGTTCATTGAGTATATGTTTATGTTTAGAATTAGCCTTAGATTGAAATATCCAAAAAGACCAAAAGCTCATCAACTTAGTTGATGGGCTTTTTTATTTTATTAGTCTTGTTCAAATACTAATTCTGGTTATACAAAAAGGTAAATGTAGCGTCAAATTTATTCGACGAGCGCGACGGCATCGAATAAATTCGACGCTACAAAGGTTTTTCATATGGCGAAATATTATTTTTGAACAAGTCAATTATTTATGATATTTTATACAGCCCTTTCTACCCTTTCTGGGTAGCGTTTTGAAGTCACAAAATGTCCTAAAAAAAATATTTATTTTTAATAATATTAAGGTTTAATAATGTGTAAAATGTTTTAAATCAGATATTTTCACGAATGAACATTTTATATGTGTTCAATTTATTCGATAGTCACATTTTATTAAATTGTCACCTTCTTAAAGTCTAATTCCCACTAACCTGCCTCTTTGGTTCTAAACTTGCCCAATACTATACAACAATTCAATCATCCAAATTCGATTTTTTAAATCAATTAAATTCAATTCACAATGAGAAAACTAATTATTTCTGCCTGTACTATTGCTTTGGTATCTCTTTTTTCTACATCAACTAACGCTCAAGTGGTCATTACTGAGTATGTAAAAATGGGCGATGAAGTAGAGTTAAACATCAACACTAAGGCAGTGGAAGCAGCTTTAGTTGCCAACAAAGGGATTAGAGATTTAGAGTGGAACAACGACACACACATTTTGGCTATTACATTAGACCCACGCAAAACAAGCGTTGAAGATGTATTAAAGAAATTGGCAGAAATCACGAACAATGAAGCAGTGGCAAGTAAAGTTACACCACGCCGTGAAACGAAAATGACAACAGTGGCATCTAAGATGGTCCCATAATTAGTTGATAGTTCATAACTGATAGTGCATAGTTGATAGTTCATAACAAGTTATGTAATGTTCAAACTATCAACTAAGTAGATAGATGTAAATAATCGACAATTTCATTTTTCATAGTACACTGATAATGAATATATTCCAAGTCGTACATCGTA
>JAYVKQ010000435.1:0-5095 GCA_043768285.1 Saprospiraceae bacterium
GATATTCCAATCATCGTCGTCAAAGCGCACATAACCTAAGACTCTATCAAATAATTTCTCGATAAACCGTTCTTGAAATTGCAATTCAATAGCTGTCAATATGTCTTTTTGTTTGGGCTTACCAAATTCTTTTTTGAATGTAACAAAAGCCTTTTCGACCTTTTGGGTGTCTAATTTTTTGAGCCTTTCCTCAATGACTTTTGGTTGAAACAATGCCATGCGTTATAAATTGTTTTAAAGTGAAAATATTGAGCAAGGTATAAATAATTTAATTTTTTTTATATATTTGATATAAAAAAAAAGCGACTTCCCACCCGAAGCCGCTTTTTTGATGCCCAAATACTGAGGGGTACTTATCTCATACCAATAGGATATTTTGTTTTCAAAGCGAAAGACTGCATAGCTAACTGAATGTCTTTGAGTTTTATTTTTCCACTCATTATCTGTAAAATTTCTCTTTGCAATTGTACTTTTGCTAAAAAATCAAGGCAATCAGCTTCGTCATCGTCTGATTCCCATTCGGTTCTGTCATAATAATCTTTTATAAAAGCGATTAGAAAATCAAGCATTTGTTCTTTTTTTTGATACACAGAGGTATCATCCTTTGGAGAGATTGCCACCGAACCATAAAGCCAACCTGCGAATTGCCCAAAGTCTTGTTGCGAAATGGGGTTACTTTGTTTGATATTTTCAAGCGTTAATTCCATTTTTAATTTCTTTTAAAGTGATGATTGTTGAAAAGCCATTATTGGTTACATTTACAACCTTAAATGACGTATTTCTTTTGAAAATGACTTCTTTTTCGCTTTCAAATTTAGATACTTTTCTATACTCTTTCCATTTCTACCATAAATTCTGAATAAAATGCGACCAAATCCCTGTGCAACGACTTGGAATTTAGAAGCTGATAGAAAAGCATATTCGGTCACAATCGTTTTATTTTCATACGCTTTTATATACTTTTTGACATCGCAATAAGCCTCTTGTGTACCACGAAACACCATAAGTTTATTAAAAGGTTCTAATTTATCCAAAATCGCTTCAAGAAAAAGCCCAAAATCGGATATTTCCGTTCCTCGACTTGCCCAAAGCCGTTCATTCAGAGTTTGATGTTGGTTGCTTCGAGCATCTGTATAGGCAAAGATAATGGCTTTTTCGTAAATAGTCAAATTCGGTAACTCATTCACCCTTTCACTCTGAATGATACTATTCAAAGCATTTGGTAAGTTCTGTTTTACATATTCTTCTAATTCCATATTTCGCATTTCTCGTTAATTAAAGCCCGAAATTATGAATTTGTTTACAGAAGCAAAAACTTCTCAAAACATATCTTTTACTTCAATTTGTTTTAAAATCAATATGTATGGCATAAAAAAAGCGACTTCCCACCCGAAGCCGCTTTTTTTATGCAAAATACTGAGGGGGTACACCGCCCACCCCTTTCCCAAAAAGCACCCGCCCCAATTGCTTACCGCGTATTTTTCGGACTCAAGCCTGTAAATACTGAGGGGGTACTTATTATTCATTTTAGTTAAGAGTAAAATAAACAATTAAAATATGTGTCAAAAAAGTAGTTATTATCAAAAATAGCCCTTAATTTTGTCAAAAATTTCAACTATAAGTGAAATTCAAACTTGTCAAAATTGAGCAATTGTCTGGAAGAAAAACGACAATTTATTCGGCAATAGTAGGGAACGAAGGGAAAACTTTATTTGATAAATTTATCGCTGAAAACATTGTGGATTTCAAAGATGAATTGCTGAAAATAAGAAGAACCATTGCCACTATTGCTCACGACACGGGTGCGAGAGAACAATTTTTTGACAAGCCCGAAGGCAAAGCAGGTCAATCTGTTTTTGCACTTTATGACCGACCCGATAGCAAATTAAGGTTGTATTGTTTTAGATTTGACAACCATATTCTAATACTCGGCGGCGGTGGTTTTAAACCGAGAAATATTAGTGCATTTCAAGAAGACCCTAAATTGACTCACGAAAATAAAATAGTCAGATATATTTCGGACACCCTAACGCAAGCCATTAAAGACAGGGATATTAAGCAATCCGCAGATGATATGGAATTGTTAGGCGATTTGGAATTTATTGATTATGATGAAGATATAGATGATTAAAATAACTAAAAAAAGTTAAATCTTATGACAAAGATAACGAAAACACAAAGCAAAGAGACGTATTCAAGTCCTGAATTAGACGCTTTTTTGGCGTTGGAAGAAACAATTAATACGGACTATATCAGAACAAGTATGCTCTTAGCGGCTCAAATTCAAGATGCCATGCTTGCAAAAGGCATCGGCAAAAAACAATTTGCTGATTTGCTCGGCAAAAAACCGTCTGTCATTACGAAATGGCTGAGTGGAACACATAATTTTGAAATTAATACGCTTACTCAAATTGCAAATGCACTGAATATTAAACTCTTTGCATTTGATGTGCCAAATGATAAAGAAACGATTATACTCAACCCAAATTTAACCTATCAATTCAAATTTGACACGCCAATTGCAATGCAACAGTTTTCAAGAATTTAAACGCGCCTAAAAAAAGCGTCCCGACACATCGGGACGCTTTTTTTAGGCAAAATACTGAGGGGGTACACCGCCCACCCCTTCCCCAAAAAGCACCCGCCCCACTTGCTTGCCGCGTGTTTTTCGGACAAAAGCGGGCATTTTATAGTCAAAAAAAGCCCGTATTCTATCTAAATACTGAGGGGGTAATTTCAAACCTTTTCATAAAAAGGCAATAAATTATCTCTAATCGCCTTCATAACTATTTGAAAATCAAGGCTTATCTCTAATTTCGTTTTTCTTAAAAACACTTGCCATTGAAGCAAACGTTTTTCATCTGTTGCAAAGGCTTCTTTGAAAAGTGGATGTTGGGCTTTGAATATGGTTTGCCGTTTTCTGAACGTTTGAATAATTGCTTCTTGCAATATGTCATTTTGAAAATTATGGGATTGAAGCAATTGATAGACATCGTAAAAGTCTTTCATTCGGCTATTGGTTTCCGCTAAATCAATCATGGCTTCAAACTTTTCAGCAATAACGCTTTCTATCGAATAAGCCCAAATATGCGGTTGATTCATCACTAATAAAGTTGGGTAAACCATAAAAATAGGTTTGGGCGTAACAATATCACCAAAACCAATGTCAATTTGTAGCGTCTGCCTCATAGTCCCTAAGAACGCCTCTATTTTTATCCGTACACCTGAATATTTGCCTTCTTTGGCAATTTCAGAGGTCGTCAAACTATCCATATTAAATGTTACAGCGTCTTGTTCGTCATTTTTTTGACAAATTTCGGTAAAAACATTTTTCAAATGAAGTTGTTCGGAGCGCATTTTCAAACCTAATAAGTCAATATCCAAAGTAGGGCGACTTTTCTCTTGTTCCAATGCGTAGAGTAAAGCACCGCCTTTAAGACAAAAATTGTCACAATAATTGGACACCGAAAGGCGATAAATAAGCCGTTCTTGAAAGTAACGAATAAGGATAAGTTGGTAGTTTCTGCCGTCGGCTTGTGCCAAATTGCGTAGTCTTGCTTGGATTGATGTAACAGAATTTTTCATAGTAAAATAGTTAAAAAATTGCTTAAAACGGTTGAAATATTCAGTTGGCGTGCATATTCGTTGAGTTTAGCTAAGTTTCTGTCTGGGCGTTTTAGATAATTTTTCAAGACTTCTTTGGCGATGTCTATACCCACTTTATTTCTAAGACGGATAATGTCGCAAACGGTTTTTTCAAGGTCATACATTTTTATTGTCGTCTCTTGAATCACGGTTTCAACTATACCCAAATTAAAAGCGGCTGTATCCCAATAATACAATTGGATAGGTGGATAATCAGGCAAAACAATTTTAGCTTTTTTAGGGATTGCAATATGATAAGTGCTTGATACAAAAGTCGTTAGTTCATAATGAAAAGCCGCTGTGAATAGACATAAAACGCCACGCGGTACTAAATGTGTTAAATCTTCCCATTCATTAACTTCATTGGTTTGCCATTTATACACGCCGTGTTTTAATTTTATTATTGAGCCATTATCCAACAAGGCGTTGATTTGGTAATGGTTGATACCACTTTTTAGGAGTGTTCCCGTATGGCTAACGCCTTCGTTATGTTCAAAAAATTTTTGAATATTATTTTTCATCTTTCTACGGCTTATAGATTTGAAAGCCGTAAAATTATAAAATATTTAGAATAGAAAAAACTTTAAGCGATAAATTTGCTTTTTTTATGCAAAATACTGAGGGGGCACACCACCCACCCCTTCCCCAAAAAGCACCCGTCCCAATTGCTTACCGCGTGTTTTTCGGGCAAAAGCCTGCACTTTATTGTCAAAAAACATCTGTATTTTATCTCAAATACGCTTTTTTATGCCGAAATACTGAGGGGGGTAAACTTCAAAGCATAATATTTTTAATGTATTCTAAAAATAAATATTTTGTTTTAAAATAAAATAAGTTTGTTTTCCTTAAACACAATTTATATTTTTGCGACACTAAAACGCTTACTTAAAAAAAACAAAAAATAACAAACATGGCTAAAAATAAAGTAATCAAAGTAGAAAACGTTGATATTGTTCTTTATGCACAAAATAATGAAGACTATATCTCATTGACCGATATGGCACGGTATAGAGATGCTGAAAGAACAAATTACATCATTCAAAACTGGTTACGTACCAGAAATGCGATTGATTTTTGCGGATTATGGGAACAGATCAATAATCCAAATTTTAAACGCATCGAATTCGATGCGTTTAGAAATGAATCGGGTTCAAATAGCTTTGCCCTTACGCCTCAGAAATGGATTGAAACAACCAATGCCATAGGCATGATTTCTAAATCAGGCAGATATGGCGGTACTTTTGCTCATCGGGATATTGCTTTTGAGTTTGCTTCATGGCTTAGTCCTGAATTTAAGTTATACTTGATTACGGAGTTCCAAAGACTCAAAAAAGAGGAGAGCAATAACCTTAAATTGACATGGAATCTGCAACGTACCTTAGCCAAAGTCAATTACAGAATTCATACCGATGCCATAAAAGAGAACCTCATTCCCGCAACACTTTCCAAA
>JAYVKQ010000436.1:0-2116 GCA_043768285.1 Saprospiraceae bacterium
AGCCAAGCGGTCGCTGACGGCAAAAATAGCATCGGGTGGGTTGCGCTTGCCCAATAGTTGAAGTGTGGCTTGATAGGCAGATTCTTGATTGAAATCGCAGTGAAAAATGAGTGATTCATCTATTTTTAAGCCTTCTTTTTTTAAAGCAGTGCGATAGCCATTTTCACGCAATTTGCTGATTGACATAAATTCATGACTGCCTAACAAAGCTATTCGTTGACAACCTTGCTCAAATAGGTGCGTTACGGCTTGTTCCGCACCGTAAGAATTGTCGAGGACAACACCCGACACATTGAGGTCTGTGCTCGTGCGGTCGAAAAAAACAATGGGAACATCTTTTTGTAAAACCCGTCGAAAATGATCAATATTATTGGTTTCACTTGATAAGGAAACGATTAGACCGTCCACACTGCTCGCCATTTAGCGTTTGGTGTTCACCACCTCGCGCCCATAAGATTCATTCGACTGGCAAATCATAATGGTATAACCTGCTTCCAATGCCGCCTCGTCAATGCCCCGAATGGCGGTAGCGAAAAAATAATCCATATTTGGCACGATGATACCGATAGTCTGGCTTTGTTTTTTAACCAAACTCAAAGCAGCCATATTGGGTTGATAATCTATCTTTTCAGCGTGTTGCAAGACGGCTTTGAGTGTTTGTGGATTGACATCAGGCATGCCACGCAGCGCTCGTGAGACGGTGGAAACCGATATGTTAAGGTCACTTGCAATATCTTTTATGGTGGGCTTATGTGGACGTAAATTCATTTACCTTACTTTTTAACGCGCCAAATGCTCGAAGCTATTTGGAATTATATTGAGAATTTTCTTGTGCAAGTTACCCCCCTCAGTATTTTTTCAAAAAATTTCAAAGAAACGAGCGATAAAGCTCTTTCGACAAAATTAGTAATTCTATCGTATTCCTTCCATTTTTGATAAAACAATTTACTGAAAAAAAATACTTGACAACCGAGAAGGTTACCGGTAACGTTATCGGAATTTAATTTTGTTAAATATCGTTTTTAATTTAAAAATATTCTGTTAAAATTATAAAATACAAATTAATCAGTGGTATTTTTGAACAAAATATCATCCGTTTTAAATAACTACCGCAACAAGATTTATTAATGAAATTTCTATTTTTTTTATTTTTTCTGATTTTAGAAGTACCCATTTTCGCTGCCGATTTATTTGCCAAAGACTTGGCTGAATTAAACGCAGCCATAAAAAAAGCCAAAGCGGGCGATGTGATTGTGATGTCTAATGGCACTTGGCGCAATGTTGAAATTCTTTTTGAAGCTACTGGAACTGCCGCCAAACCTATCATATTGAAAGCACAACAAAAAGGTAAGGTCATTATAACTGGAAAATCAAATTTGAGAATTGCAGGTACGTTTCTGATTGTAGAGGGTTTGGTTTTTAAAAATGGTTATTCACCAACTCAAGATTTAATTGCTTTCAGAAAGGATTCAAAGGTTTTTGCAAACAATTGCCGACTTACCGAATGTGTTATTGACAATTTCAATAGCCCTGAACGCAATAATGTAGAGGCTTGGGTGGTGCTTTTTGGCAAAAATAATCGGGTGGATTTTTGTCAATTTCTTGACAAAAGAAATCAAGGCGTAACTCTAATTGTTCGCTTAGACACCAAAGAAAGTGTAGAAAATAAGCACCAAATTGACCATAATTATTTTGGATTTAGACAAAACCTCGGTGGAAACGGTGGTGAAACGATTAGAATAGGCGTAAGTCAAAATTCGATGATGAATTCACAATCCATAGTAGAATACAATTTTTTTGACCGCTGTAATGGCGAACAAGAAATTATTTCCAATAAATCAAATCAAAATATCTATCGCTTCAATACTTTTTTTGAGTGTGAAGGCACATTAACCATGCGACATGGCAATGAAGCTTGGGTAGAAGGCAATGTTTTGATAGGAAATGGTAAGGCATTTACGGGCGGAATAAGGGTTATCAACGAAAAACAGACCGTTATCAATAATTATTGCGAAGGCTTGACAGGTAACAGATTTAGAGGGGCTTTGACCGTGATGAATGGTGTGCCAAATTCGCCCATCAATAGATATGTTTCAGTGAAAGAGGCGAATATCTC
>JAYVKQ010000437.1:0-2873 GCA_043768285.1 Saprospiraceae bacterium
CACTTGGCGGCGTGAGCGCACATGGTCGTATTGGAAAAAATTGAAATCTGTACCGCCTACCCACGCTTTGATAAGCCCCGTTTTGGGATCCATAGCGACAAAGCCGCTATTAAGTTGTCGGTAATAATATTTGATACTGTCGATAAGCGTAATATTACGTTCATCTTCGGCAGGTTTGCCATTATCCCATGCAAATAGCGTGATAGGTAGCTTTTGGGTCATGAAAAAATTTCTAATCTTTTTTTCATTCATGCCGTCATTCGCCATTTTTTTCCATCTATCCGAATTGCGCATGGCATCTTCGAGCCATTTATCATCAGCCCACCATTTTTGACCACTCCAATGGCTATCGAATTGGCTTTGGAGTTTAGACATACGTTCCTGCACGGCAGCTTCTGCCATGAGTTGCATTTTAGAATCAATACTGGTATATATTTTTAAACCGTCTTCATAGATATTATAAGGTTTTCCGTCTTCCTTCTTGATACTTTCAAGCAATTTTGGCATTTGGGTTCTGATATAGTCCTTGAAGTAAGAAGCCATATAATCGCGGTTCAAGACGGGTTGATAGTCCAATTTGATGGGTTCGGTCTTGAGCTTTTCGCCAATTTTTTTATCTAATTTTTTTTCTTCAATTAGATTATCCAATACCTCGTTGCGGCGTTTTTGGCTGGCATCTGGATTTCGGCGTGGGTTATATTTAGTATTCAATTGCAACATTCCAATAATCACTGCCCCCTCAGTAACCGAAAGGCTATCTGTCGGTTTGTTGAAAAAACGCTGCGATGCCATTTCGATACCAAACACATTGCCTCCAAACGGAACAGTATTGAGATAAAAAGACAAAAGATCTTTTTTGTCAAAAGCCTTTTCCAAACGGCGAGCAATTAGCATTTCGCGCACCTTATTAATAGGTGTCGAAAGCATAGCGTATTTTTTTCGACCAAATAAATTTTTTGCTAATTGTTGTGATAAAGTGGAGCCACCACCGCTTTTTTCATCCCCTCTTATAATAGAAAACCATAACACACGACCCAAAGCGCGTATATCTACACCCGTATGTGCCCAATAGCGTTTGTCTTCAGTATAAACGAGGGCATCTACTACGTGTTGAGGGATATGTGTATATTCAATATCTTTTCTATTTTCTCTATAAAACTTACCCACCATCACACTATCCGCCGAATAAACCTGCGAGGTGTTGGGCGTTTGCATGGCTTGTAGTTCCTCGATGGAGGGCATTTCGCCAAATAGTCCGATGGCGAAAACGAGGTTGAAAATGTACAACGCGGCAGCCAGCTTCGTACCTCGGCGCACCCAAACCGATAAGCGCGGATAATGGAAAGAAAATGCTGCCCATTTTTCATCAAAACGCTCCTTGTAGGGTTGGAATATACGTCCAACAGGTTCGAACCACGACGCTAACTTATCCGTTATTGGGGCGGAAAGCCGACCAAGCGGTTGGGTAATTTTATTTTTCCAAAAATCTTTTATAGTATCCAGCATCGAGCTATCTCTTTTAAAATAAAAATTGTTCCTTCAAAAGTATTCTGATATAGTAATCGTTATATCTTAAGCAAACGGCAAAATTAGTTAAAAAATTGTAATATGCTATTTGCTAACCCTCAATATCAACACTTTGTTCCGCTTTCGGTTCATGTACTTTATCATAAGCAAATATGGCTTTTGCTAACTCAAAGGCTTCGTGCTTAGGGTTTTTCCACCAATTGTAAGACCAAATGGACACCACAGGCAGCCCCATCTTTTCCAACTCCCTCAATGTTCGCGCCTCCCAAGAGGGGTTAAAGCCCTTACTTTGGGTCAATTTGCCATCAATACGCACGACTATGGGCAATTGAGTTTCATATTTTGGAATAATAACGAGTGGAAATATTTGATTTTCAATATCAAAATTGGTGCGCATATATTTTTTCTCAATATGCCGTGATAAGCCTTCCATGACTTCATGCACAAATTTAGAACTATCAGTAATGAAAGGTTTTGGTGACAAAGTGCTTAAGCGTTCAAAAACAGCATGATACGGAACGCTACCTTTCGCTTTGGTTCTATCTGCCAGCTCTATCAAATTAGAGATTAAAAATGTACCTTGATTTTTACTATCCAGCGTGGCTTCTGCAAGATTATTTTTGAGAATGGAATTAATCCAGTATAGATTTTGGGTAAAACTATTCAATAATTCACGCAAATCGCGTAAGGAAAGCGGCATTTTTTCAATGTCGGTATATGTGCCACTCACAACCAAAACATCAAATTGCAAACCCGTAATTTCGTCTATCGTAAACACGCCCAAGCCGTTGCGTTGCAATTGTTCAATTTTATCAAAACCAAATAAGGATTTTTGAACGATATTCAACAAAGCTGAACTTAAAGCATTCCGTTGTTTGGTCGTCAAACACACTACGCCAATGCGTGGGAATGTATTAAACGGCGTAGCGTGAATTTCTTCCAAAAGCCTAATGATTTCTATAATTTCGGCATCATTTACGTCTGTTTTGTCATTATACCGTGCATTAGCAAGGTGATTTACCGTAACGCTTTGCTCCACAGTTTTGGGTCGGAACGGAATTTCGAGCGTTGGATAAAAAACGGTTTGGTTCAAGCGTCGCGCCGTTTCGCTCAGTGGGCGATGCAAGTGATTGAGGCGTATTGTAGCTGCCCCGTGTGCTTTTAGTTTCAACGCTAATGAATTGGCAGACAATCCGTCCGTTTTTGAATATTCAGTCAGGACAACTACCCCCTCAGTATTTTGGAGTATTGGTGCAACTTGTTCATAATTAAGAGATTGTGCATTATCAAAAACAATTAAATCAAACTCTTTTCCCTCACCCTCTGTTATTTGTGAAGCCACTTGT
>JAYVKQ010000438.1:0-2532 GCA_043768285.1 Saprospiraceae bacterium
TTCTTTTGACCTTAATATTGATGGGTGGCTCAACGTTTTTGGTAGGCTGCATACCGAGTTACGCGACTTGGGGCATATTTGCACCGCTCTCTTTATTGACTTTAAGGCTGATTCAAGGCTTGGCATTGGGCGGCGAATATGGTGGCGCGGCAACCTACGTTGCCGAACACGCACCCGCCAATCGTAGAGGGTATTACACCAGTTGGATACAAACCACGGCGACTTTGGGTTTATTTCTCGCGTTGGGCGTAATCGTTATGGTGCGGCATTTTATGGGCGTGAGTGCGTTTACAGAATGGGGTTGGCGCATCCCGTTCTTGATTTCAGCCATATTGGTCGTTGTATCCATCTATATCCGTTTGCGGATGAACGAATCACCCGCGTTTGCCAAGTTGAAAAAAGAAGGCAAAACGTCCACCAATCCTTTGAAAGAATCATTTGGCAATAAGTTTAATTTTAAAATGGTGCTACTCGCGTTGTTTGGCGCAACGGCGGGGCAAGGCGTGGTATGGTACACGGGACAGTTTTATGCCCAATCTTTTTTAGAAAATATATGCAAAGTAGAGTTTGAGCAAAACCGCAATATTATGATATGCGCCTTGTTATTGATGACGGGCGGCTTCGTCTTTTTTGGCGGTTTATCAGATAAATATGGGCGTAAATTCATTATGATGTTGGGTTTGGCATTGGCTATATTTTTATATCGCCCACTATTTAGCGCGATGCACGATATATGTACACCGCCAGAAAAAGCTATGCAAACAGTGAGTTCAAAAATAGTGGCGGATGTTAAAAATCCGTTAGATAGTATCATAACGACAGTAAAATATGCCGAATGGGAAGGCAATACCTATAATTCTATCATAACGTTGCCCAAACCCGCCCTCAATCCAGAGAAAGCCAAAGCGGTTGATAAGACTACTGTATATGTCAGTAGCGCAAATTTTTGGAAACTTGTGGGTATAGTCGCCATATTGGTTTTGTTTGTCACGATGGTGTATGGACCGATAGCTGCCTTTTTGGTAGAGTTATTTCCAACCCGTATTCGCTATACGTCTATGTCGCTGCCTTACCATGTGGGTAATGGTGTGTTTGGTGGCTTAGTGCCGTTTATTGCAACGGTCTTGGTCTCGGTTGGCAAAACAGCGAATGACCCGCAGAGTTATTTGTGGGGTTTGTGGTATCCCATTGGGGTAGCCGCTTTGACATTGGTCATAGGTCTTTTCTTTTTGAAAAATGATTTTGGACAGGAGGATGATTGACCTCTGATGACATAATAGGAACACAGATAAAACGGATTTTTATATCTAATTTTTGGAAAAAAATCCGTGCATTAATATGGCATTTGGCAGGGCGATTGAAATCGCCCGCTATTGATTTTTTACCACGAAGACGCATCAATAGGGGGCGATTTCAATCGCCCTTCGGAAATGAAAATCAATGCACAAATGCTTTTTTGTCCATATACGGAATTGCTGATACCCCACAGTATTTTATATAAATAATTGAAAATCAATAAAATGAATACAATAAAAAAAATAATCGGTGCTATCTGTATGCCCTTAGCCTTATATATTTGCTACCTCTTGTGGCAACAAACCTTAGCGGGTAAAATTGGGGCAAACCCCGATGAACAAAAGGTTGCTATTTACACGCTCTTGCCTGTGTCCATTCCTATTGTATTAGGTTTGGTTATATTTGGGTGGTATGCGTTCAAGGGGGAATATGATGCGCTAAAGGAGTAGTACCCCCTCAGTATTTTGCATTACTTTCATATATTTAGTGGCTCATTTGTACCGTCGAATTTATTCGATGGACTGAGTGTTGAACTCTAATATGCTGCCGCCGTCGAATAAATTCGACGGTACATTCGAACTGTTAAATGCATTATAATTAATTGATTACTAATTATGTATCCGATTTTAGATTACGAAGATAAGCCCAATAAAACCACTTTTGTAACATATCAATTAGTTATTTTTATTGCTGAAATGACATTGGGTACTATTCACCGCATTGAATACACAATTAATCATTCATAACTCATAACTCATAACTCATCACTACGCCATATGAGCTACATCATCAAATCATTTAAACAATACGAAAAGACATATAAAGACAGTGTCAAAGACCCCGAAGCGTTTTGGGCTGCCCATGCCAACCGTTTTGTATGGCGCAAAACGTGGGATAAGGTCGTGGATTGGAATTTTAAAGACTACAACGTGCAATGGTTTATCGGCGGCAAACTGAATATTACGGAAAATGCCCTCGATAGACACCTCGAAACCCAACCCAACAAAACGGCTATCATCTGGGAACCCAATGACCCCAATGATGCGGGTCTGCGCTTGACGTATAAAGAACTCCACGAAAAGGTTTGTCAATTCGCCAATGTGTTGAAAAGTAACGGTGCGGCGAAGGGCGATAGGGTATGTCTCTATATGCCAATGGTGCCTGAGTTAGCGATTGCAGTATTGGCGTGTGCGCGGATTGGGGCGATACATTCGGTGGTGTTCGGCGGCTTTTCTG
>JAYVKQ010000439.1:0-5974 GCA_043768285.1 Saprospiraceae bacterium
CGGCTTTTCAGGTGATAGATTAGACCCCTCAGTAGTGTTGGCTGCACAGGGCAATTTAGACTATTTGGTCTTAGAATGTTTGGCTGAAAGAACAATTGCCTTAGCGCAAAAACGCAAAATACAAGACCCAACCAAAGGCTACGACCCACTTTTAGAACGCAGAATGGAAAGCCTTTTGCCCCTTTTAATCAAAAACAATATCTGCTTGGTTACGAATATGGGCGCAGCAAATCCTATTGAAGGCGCGAAAAAAATAGTAGAAATTGCGCGGAAAATGGGATTAAAAGTGAAAGTAGCGGCAGTATATGGCGATGATGTTTTTGAAAAAATTGACCCCTCAGTATTTTCTATTGAAACAGGTAAACCCATAAAAGAAACAGGTGAATTAATATCAGCCAATGCGTATTTGGGTATTGATGGCATTTTAAAAGCCTTAAGAAAAGAAGCTCAAATTATCATAACTGGCAGAATAGCCGACCCTTCGTTGTTTCTTGCACCGATGATACATGAATTTCAATGGAAAATAAATGATTATGATTCGATGGGCAAAGGAACGGTTATCGGACATTTGATGGAGTGTGCTGGGCATATCACAGGCGGCTATTTTGCTGACCCCATTAAAAAACCCGTTCCTAATATGGATATACTTGGACATCCTTTTGCTGATATTTTTCCAGATGGTTCTGCGATTATCAGCAAGGTTGAAGGTACAGGTGGCATCGTAAATTTACAAACGGCAAAAGAGCAATTGTTATATGAAGTCATTAACCCGCACGCCTATTTTACGCCCGATGTGATAGCTGACTTTACAACCGTAAAATTGACAGAAATCTCTGACAATCAAGTACATATCACAGGTGGCACAGGCAAAAAAAAGCCTGATACTTATAAAGTCAGTGTTGGATATAAAGCCTTTTATTTAGGTGAAGGTGAAATTTCGTATGCAGGGCAAAGCGCGTTTGAACGTGCAGAATTGGCAGGTAATATTGTTAAAAAACGATTGGAAAATGTGTTTGAAGATGTGAGAATTGACTATATTGGTTTAAATTCTGTGCATAGAAACACCCTAAATACTGAGGGGGATACACTAACCGAAACCCGTCACCCAATACCCGAAATCCGGTTGCGAATAGCAGGAACAGCTAAAACCCAAGCCGATGCTGCCTTGATTGGCGAAGAAGTGGAGGCACTATATACCAACGGTCCAGCAGGTGGTGGTGGTGTTAGAAAGTATGTGAATGAAGTGATTGGTATTGTGTCAGTTTTGATGGATAGAAATTTAGTGCAGCCAAAAATAAGAATATTTGAAAATTGAAAACCAAAACATCATTCCAATAATGAAACTATACGACATCGCCCACAGCCGCGCAGGAGATAAAGGCAATATTTCAACATTATCTTTAATTCCTTACGATGAAAAAGATTATGATTTACTTTGTCAAAAAGTAACCGTTGAAAAGGTCAAATCGCATTTGAAGGATATTGTTTCGGGTGACATCATCCGCTACGAAATGCCGAATGTGTCGTCCTTACTATTCGTATGCCCCGATGCCTTGATGGGTGGTGTGACGACCTCTTTAGCAATGGATACACATGGCAAAGCCTTGAGTTATGCTTTGTTGGAGATGGAGATTTGAAGTAAAAATATCATTTTTCACCCCTTCGCTTTTAAAAGTGCTTCCCCCTCAGTATTTTCACGCTACTATTCATCCTTAAATTGAAAATATGAAAAAATCAACCTTATTATTGGCAATGTTATATTGCTTAAATTTTACAGTTATGTCTCAAAATAACAACGCCTTCGCCGTACAAACGACTACCCAAAACGGCATTATTGAAGGCGATTATGATACAAAATCAGGTATTCAGACCTATTTTGGCGTGCCTTTCGCGCAGCCGCCTGTTGGCAATTTGCGCTGGAAAGCACCACAGTCTCTCGCCAATTGGCAAGGCGTAAAACAAACCAAAAACTTTGCCCCACGTCCTATGCAAAAATTAGTATGGGGCGATATGAATTCACGCTCAAATGGTGTGAGTGAAGATTGCTTATACCTCAATGTCTGGACACCCACGACCCGCAATACTAAAAATTTGCCCGTATTGGTCTATTTCTACGGCGGTGGATTTATCGCTGGCGATGGTTCAGAGCCACGTTATGATGGCGAAAGCATGGCGAAAAAGGGTGTAGTGGTCGTAACGTGCAATTATCGTTTGAATATATTCGGCTTCTTTGCGCATCCCGAATTGAGCGCGGAAGCCTCCTACAAAGGCTCTGGCAATTATGGTTTGTTAGACCAAGTGGCAGCCTTGCAATGGGTGCAAAAAAACATCGCTGCCTTTGGTGGCGACCCTAAAAAGGTGACGATTGCGGGCGAATCGGCGGGGTCTATTTCTGTTAGTTATCAAATGGCTTCGCCACTGTCTAAAAATTTGATAGCAGGTGCTATTGGCGAAAGTGGCGCGGGTATCAATCCGACTTTAGCCCCCGTGCCCATGAAAGAGGCTGAAAAAGCGGGTGTAGAATTTGCTCAAAAAGCGGGCTATTCGAGCCTAAAAGCACTGAGGGGGTTGTCGTCAAGGGATATTTATGAGCTTTACAATGAGTCGGGTCGCTTCGGTTTTCCAGTGGCTATTGATAACTATTTTTTACCAAAAACGCTGCCTGAAATTTTCAATGCCAAAGAGCAGGCGCAAGTGCCTTTGCTTTTGGGTTGGAACTCGGCAGAAATACCCGCAGGCGCATTCATGCAAGGCTTGCCGAATACAACGGACAACTTCATCACGCGCATGAAAAAAGAATACCCAACCAACCATGACGAAGTATTAAAACTCTATCCGCACAGTACCGAAAAAGAAGTAGAGTTATCGGCTACAGCTTTGGCTTCTGACCGTTTTATCGTGTATAGCTCTTGGAAATGGTTCGATTTGCATAGAAACAACAGCACACAGCCCGTATATCGCTACTTATATAGCAAATTACGCCCCGCCTTGGTCGACCAAACTTTAGCCTCTGGCTTGGCGGGTGGCACGGTAAAAAAAGACCCGAATGCACCCAAATCGCCTGAAGCCGTAGGCGCGCCACACGCTTGCGAAATTGAATATTGCATGGGCAATTTGCACCGAATCAAAGAATATGCGTGGACAAGTGACGACTATAAAGTGTCGGAAACCATGTTGGGCTATTTTGCCAATTTTATCAAAACAGGCAACCCAAATGGCGATAAACTACCCACTTGGGATATGGCAAAACCAAAAGATAACGCGCCGCCAATTATGGTACTCGATGTAAATTCGAGGACTGAAAAAGCGAAGGACGATGGGCGTTATGAGTTTTTGGATAAGGCGTATAAGAATTAGTTTTTGCCGCAGATTTAAGGTAAGTTTTTAGAGAGATATTGAGTGACATTGTTTTTTTTGAAAAAAATCAATGTCACTCAATATCTCTCTAAAAAACTTACCTTAAATCTTAATTTTTGATATGGTTCAAAATAATTCATACAATTAATCAGAACCTCTGTATATTTGAGTGAAAATAAAAAACGCACTGCGTACATGAGAAATATTAACTACACATTGCTCGCAATAGCTTTCCTCTTTCTGTCTTGCAAACAAGACAAGCCTAAGGTCGCAGTCGAAAAAGCCAATTTACCGCCGCCTACTGCCACCAAAATCGTGAAAGAATTCTTAGAATATGGCACAAAACGCCTTGATGAATACTTTTGGCTGAGTAACCCAACGGATAGCAACGTCATCAAACAACTCAATGCAGAAAACGCCTATGTTGAGGGTATGATGCACCATACTGAGGGGTTGCAGAAAAAGTTATATGATGAGATGGTGGCGCGGGTCGAACAAAAAGCGCAGTCTGTACCTACACGCAGAAACGGTTATTGGTACTATTCGCGCTTCGAGGAAGGCAAAGAATATCCCTTAATTTGTCGCAAAAAAGACAATTGGACGACGGCTGAAAATGTTATCCTCAATGTGCCAGAGATGGCAAAGGGATATAAACTATATCGGCTGTTTGACTTTAAAGCCAGCCCCGATAATACCATCCTTGCTTACTGTGTGGATACGACTGGCGATAGACGTAACACCTTGTATCTCAAGAACTTAGCAAGCGGTGCTATCCTAAAAGACCGTATTACAAACGTGGCGACTAATGGCATGGCATGGTCAAAAGATGGACGATATATCTATTATTTGGTGAACGACAATACGGTACGCAGCTACAAAGTGATGCGCCATATATTAGGCACTGACCCTAAAAATGATAAAGTAATTTTTACAGAAAATGATAATACATTTAGCATTAATATTTACTCAACTCAAAGTCATCAATATATTGTTATCAATTCTGAAAGTACGACAGCATCGGAATCGCGCATTATTGATGCAGCCGATATAAACATACCTGTAAAAGTGTTTTATCCACGCCAAAAAGACTTGTTGTATAATATCAATCATTATGAAAATGACAGTTTCTATGTCTATAACAATCACCAAGCAAAGAATTTTAAATTATCTATCACCTCCCTCAGTAATTCAGACCTTTCTAATTGGAAATTAGTCATTCCACACAGCGATTCGTCTTTCTTGATGGGTTATGAAGTATTGAAAAACTATATACTCATTCAAGATAAAACATTGGGATTGAGTAAGATACGCGTAATAGATAGACAAACGCAACAGATGGGAAATGTGGATTTTGGCGAAGAAGTTTATGTCGCCAATATGTATTTAGCCGATGATGATAACTTCAACAGCGACAGTATTCGCTACAATTATGCCTCGCTCACAACGCCCAATTCGGTTTATCGCTACGATATAAAAACCAAAACCAAAACCATTCTAAAACAGGATAAAGTTGCGGGTTTCAACGTCAGTGATTATGAAACAAAACGCTTGTGGGTCATGTCCCGCGATAGTGTTAATGTGCCTGTGTCGGTTGTATATAAAAAATCGTTGTTCAAAAAAGACGGGTCAAATCCCTTATACCTCTACGCATATGGCTCGTATGGTATCAATTCCGAACCTTATTTTAATCAATCTATCATCAGCCTTATGGATAGAGGTTTTGTATATGCCATTGCGCACATACGGGGGGGACAGGAATTGGGCAGAAAATGGTACGAAGACGGCAAATTATTGAAAAAGAAAAATACTTTTAACGACTTTGTGGACTGCGCGGAGTATATGATTAGAGAAAAATATACCCAATCTGATAAGCTATTTGCCAACGGCGGTAGTGCGGGGGGTATGCTGATGGGCGCGGTCATCAATCAAAAACCTGAATTATGGCGTGGTGTCATCGCCGAAGTACCGTGGGTAGATGTGATTACGGATATGTATAACGACAAATTGCCACTCACTACTTTAGAATATGACGAATGGGGCAACCCCAACAATAAGGAATACTACGATTATATGCGCTCGTGGAGTCCTTACGACAATATCAAAAAAGTCAATTATCCCACTATCTTAGCAACAGGTGGTTTGAATGATACCCAAGTGCCTTATTATAATCCTGCCAAGTGGGTGCAACGGCTACGCGATAACAACACTGGCAGCAACCCCACACTATTCAAATGCAATATGGACGCAGGGCATGGCGGTCAATCGGGTCGTTTTGACCGCTTCAAACTTACGGCATTAAAGTATGCTTTTGTATTGGATTTAGTAGGGCAATATGAATAATATCGAATGGACAATTTACAATGGACAATATGCTGATAATCAATATATTGTCCATCGTAAATCATTAGTGTTCAAAGGATTTTGTTCAGAAATCCAGAAAAGCTTTCGGACAAGGGTTTAGTAAACTGAATTTGAGTGATTTTAGATTTTTTTTTTAAAAAAAAATCTAAAATCACTCAAATTCAGTTCGCCTAAAAGTAACGTTCAGAAATCAAGGCAATAAAATAATGTTCCATTGTAAAGCAATTTACAATAGATCAATGCAGCGACCGTAAAG
>JAYVKQ010000440.1:0-3725 GCA_043768285.1 Saprospiraceae bacterium
CGAAAACCTATCAATAGAGGGCGATTTCAATCGCCCTGCGAAATGTAAAACCAATGTACAATAGCCTTTTTGTCCATATACGGAATTGCTGTAGATGTAAGATGTACGACTTGTAATGTATTCATTATCAGTATATTATGAAAAATAGAATTGTCGATTATTGATAGCTACCTACTTATATTTACAAATTATCCGTTTTCTATTATTATGGGTGTATAACAAATTTGCATTTTATCAATAACCAATGGGTTAAAACCCATTGAAATTATTGTATCCAATGGGTTAAAACTCATTGGATACAATAATTTGTTATAAGTAGGTAGATGTAAATAATCAACAATTATTTTTCATAATATACTGATAATGAACAAATTATAAGTCGTACATCTATTATCGTACATCTACTTACACTCATTATTATTGACCTACATCAATATTATTTCTTAACCTACATCATTGTTGAAACAACGATAACGCCTTTATCTTTGCATTATTAAATAGCGGCAATTCTGTATATGACATATTAGGAACACGGATGACGCAGATAAAACAGATTTACACGAATTTTCTCCAACTATACATAAAAAAAATCCGTGTAAATCTAATATAATCCGTGTCATCCGTGTTCCTAATATGTCATATACGGAATTGCTGATTAAATAGATGTACGACTTGTAATGCAATGATTATCAGTATATTGTGAAAAATAGAAATGTCGATTATTTACATCTACTTACTTAATTATTAAAAGACAATGAATAGGAAAGCATTTATCAAAAATATTAGCACTCTACCCTTAACATTTTCGGCAATGAAACTGACTGATTTTGATAGATTGACCGATGGTTTAGAGCAGACCGATAAAATGCCCGTTTTGTTTGTCGGTCATGGTAGCCCGATGAATGCCATAACCGACAATCCGTTCAAAAAAAAATGGGCTGAATTGGGTAAATCACTACCTACGCCCAAAGCCATTTTGTGCATATCTGCCCATTGGCTTACAAAGGGCACGTTTGTTACCATGATGGATAAACCCAAAACCATCCACGATTTTGGCGGCTTTCCAGAGGAATTGTATAAACAGCAATATCCTGCGGTGGGGGCTACTGATTTTGCTAAAGCAACAATTAATAATATAAAAGGCGTAACTATTCACGAAGATTATGAATGGGGACTTGACCACGGGACTTGGTGCGTCTTGAAACCCATGTTTCCAGAGGCGACTATTCCTGTTTTTCAGATGAGTATTGACTACAACCGACCCCCTCAATATCACTACGATTTGGCGAAAGAATTAGCGTTTTTGCGCCGAAAAGGGGTGCTAATCATCGGTAGTGGTAATGTTGTACATAATTTTATCGGTTTCCGTTCAGGCGGCGGTCATTTCGATTGGGCAGTTGAGTTCGATAATTTTGTAAAAGAAAAAATTGAAAAACACGAGGATTTGCCCCTTGTCGAATATGAGAAACTCGGCAGATTAGCTTATCTCGCACACCCCAGCAACGACCATTATTTGCCGTTTTTATATAGCCTTGCGCTGCGTGAAAAAGGGGAGGCATATACCTTTTTTAACGACACGATTGACTATGGCACTATGTCTATGCGGAGTGTAATATTTAATTAGTGATACACAACAGAATTTTTTTAATAAATCAAATCAATAGTAAAAATGAACAAAGTATTCTTATTCTCACTCGTAACTGTTATCGGTCTAATGTCAATGACCACACCTGTAGCACCTGTAACATTCAAATTGGACGCTGCAAAAAGTACATTTAAGTGGACGGGCAAAAAAGTAACTGGTAGCCACTGGGGTTACATCAAATTTACGGACGGTGCTTTGACTGTCGAAAAAGGCAACTTGGTAGGTGGCTCTTTTAATGTAGATATGACAACTATGGATGTTCAAGACATCAAGGCAGAACAAGGTGGTGGTAAATTGTTAGGACACTTGAAGTCAGACGATTTCTTTGGCGTCGAAAAATTTACAAAATCAACATTGGTTGTCAAAAAAACAACAGCAAAAGGCAATAGCCAATACGATGTTGTTGCTGACTTGACTATCAAAGGTATCACTAAGGAAATCACTTTTCCCGCAGCTGTAACCATTGCAGGTCAAAACATCACAGCGAAAGCCAATTTTGATGTCAATCGTACACAATTTGACATCAAATATGGCTCTGGTAGCTTTTTCGATAACTTGGGTGACAAGGCGATTAGCGATACCTTCAACGTGGATATCAACTTGGTAGCCGTAGCAGATGCGCCTGTTGCAGCTCCTGCCAAAAAAGTAGCTAAAAAAGCCAGCAAAAAAGCAGCGACTCCAAAGTAATAAAGTTATTATAAGTAGTTGATATGCAACCCCGTAGGCTTTGGTTTACGGGGTTTCTTTTTATCCTTTTATTTTCGCAACTATTGCCGCCGCCGCCTCACGCCCACTTTGCGCTGCCCCATTCATAAAACCTGCAAAGTCGCCGCCACAATGTTCGCCAGCAAAATAGAGGTTGCCTACTGGGAATTGCTCTGCACCGCCCATGGTTGTGTATTGCCCGATGGTTGGACAAATATAACTGCCCAAATTATGTGGGTATGAGGGCCAGTGCATACGAGCCACTTTGCCATTGTAGGCTTCTGTAACGCCTTTGTATATCTGTTCCCATTTGGGTAAATACTTGTTTTTTTGACTTTCAACCGAGCCTTTTCCGACGTTTACGCCCGATTCGCCGCCGAAAAGGATGGATAAACCTGCGGCTTCGTTATCGCTTGTTTGGAGTTGAGCGTTGTCCCAACCGTTGGGAATACCGTTGTCAGCATAGACTAAACCACCATAGCCTTGTTCTCGCCAAACGTGCTTATTCATACCCAACATCAGTTTGGCATTTGTACCATAGCCCAATGTGTTGATACTATCCCATTTCACTTGGGGCATCGGTACGCCAATATCAACCTGACGCAGTTTTGTAAAAGGAATGGTCATAATGACCATATCTGCCACTACATCTGCCGACACACTCGACATTTTTAAGTTAAAAACACTCCCTTTTTTACGCATGGACTCTAAGGCGTGGTTGAGTTGTATGTGGTTTGTATATTTTTCTGCCAGCACATTACAAATGGATTGATTGCCACCCCGCACTTTATAGCGTTCATCCGATTCGCCGAACCAATCAATTTTAGTGTCGGCTTTGGTTGAAATCAAGGTCAATAAATTCAAACTGGATTGCACTTCAGGCGACAAACCATACTCGGCTTCGTAGGCAACTTCAATCAAGCGTTTTAACCATCCTCTTGCGCCTATGCTGTGCAGATAAGCCGAAAGGCTCATATTGTCTAAACGTTTTACAAAAGGGTTTTTGGTTTTGTAACTGATGTCGTCGGGCAAGCGGTCTATATCTTTTTGGAGACGAGGGGCAATGTGTTTAAAACCAATGATGACCTCTTTCAGCGTATAATGTTTGCCGTTTAAAAAAAAAGCTTCGCTGTGTAGTTTTTGCTCCCCTTCTTGTTGATAATCGATGAAATCGAGGTTAAACTCTTTTGCCAATGACCACATATCAGCATGATTGGTATCAATAAATTCGCCGCCGAACTCTGCCCAAGTGCCTGCTCCCATCGCTTCTTTGACTGTAAAAATACGCCCACCGATGCGCCCTGATGCCTCATAAATTGTGGCATCTATACCCGACTTTTTGAGCGTATGCAAAGCATTTAAACCCGCAATGCCG
>JAYVKQ010000441.1:0-2480 GCA_043768285.1 Saprospiraceae bacterium
ATAATCAAGGCGCGTAAGTTGAGCAAAGTAGCTTCCGTTTCACTTTGTCGAATACCGATTATCACCTTTCCATTTTCTTCAAAAATCTGGCTTAATACATTGATATTTAACCGTTTAATCGCGTTCATCACATCAGGCATTTTGTCGTAACCAAATATTATTTCGATGGTATCCTCTATTATTTTTTCAACAATTATGGCTTGGCGTAAGGCATCGGCAGCACTTTCTCGATAGGCATTTATCAAGCCCGAAGTCCCTAATAGTGTGCCGCCAAAATAGCGCACGACCACGATGCCCACATTCGTCAATCCAAAACTATCAATCTGACCCAATATCGGGCGACCCGCCGTGCCACTCGGTTCGCCATCATCGTTGGCGCGAAATCGGTTGCTATCCATACCCAATCGCCAAGCATAGCAATGATGCCGCGCTTTGGGATGTTCTTTTTTTATTTTTTCTAAAAAAAAAGGAAAATCGATTTCAATACTGTCACGCCCAGTCGTGATGAAGCTGTTAGCATCAAGGGGGGTCGTGTAGGCAATGAACTTTGAGCCTCGGTCTTTGAATTCGCCGTTGCTTTCGGCTTCAATTGTCTTATATGTATCCTTTATCTTTGTCATTTAGTAACGTGTAAATAATAAGTTGGTCAAAAATCCTGAAAGGATTGAATATGAATAGAACAATACATAAGTTGGGACAACAACTCCGAAGGAGTTGAATATTAGAATACCTAAGTAATTGACATTCAACTCCTTCGGAGTTATTTTACCCATTTGTATATGGTCTATTCATATTCAATCCCTTCGGGATTTACGTACATCAATTCAACCATATTATTACTTAATCGTTACTTAAAACTTCTTAAACACTAAGGTTTTTGCCATTATATCGTGAAAAGCCTTTCTTTCACACTACTTTTTTTCTAAAAAAATCTCTGCCATCATACACCTTGCCGAGCCGCCGCCATAGGTTTCAATAGTTTTAATATCTGAGTAAATTATTTGCGTATATCGTTGAATATGAGCAATTTGCGCCGCAATCAAACTATTATATGCCTGTTCAGACATAACTAAAAATGTCTCGTCAAAATCATTTTTAACTTGTAGCATATTGCCCGCAAAGAGCATCATTTGGTCAAGAGAGATTTCGATAATCTCTTTTTTTGTACGTTCAAAATGCTTGATAAGATGTAGGCGTTCTTGCTCATCGCGTATCGTTTCTAAGCATATCACAACGAAGGTTTCGCCTAATGCCATCATGACATTAGTGTGATATATTGCCTCGTTGTTGCCGTCAACCGCATGAAAAGCCACCCGCTTAAAATGGACAGTATCGCAAAACTCATCGAATAGGCTCAAATCGGTGCGTGGGCTAAGGCAAGCGTAGGCAATTTCGTGTGCTCTATCTAATATCATACTGCCCGTTCCTTCCAAGTATTTGCCCGTTCCTTCATAGTGTTCAAGGTGGATTTTTTTATTGACAATATATTCATTTTCAATCAATTGTATAATATCGGCATCGCGCTCCAAACGGCGATTGGGCGAAAACATGGGGTAAAAAATCATCGTTCCATCTTGGTGCATCGTTACCCAATTGTTCGGAAAAACGGCATCGGTTTTCACAGGTTGTATACTGTCATTGGCAACCACAACGTGGATTGCTCTTTCCCGTAGCTTTTTTACAAAAGCATCAAATTCTGCTATTGCTTTGCGCTTTATCTCATTGATTTCCAGCGATTTATCTTTACTTTGAAACGCATTATTCACAGCTGTTTCTTCGTTAAAACCGAAATTCGCAGGGCGCACCATGAGGATATGCGACGTGGTTTGTTGTCTTTTTTTCATATAAATCTGAATGAATAAAATAATGTAAATACTGGTTTTTAGCCACTAATTAAACTAATTTTCACTAATTTATTTTTGCTAATTAGTGAAAATTAGTGCAATTAGTGGCTGGAAAAACCATAATCCGCCAACCGCCTTTTCGCAATTGCCGTCCAGCTAAATGTGCCAATAACTTCTTGCTCGCCCAATGCAATTAAACGTTCTCTTTCGGCTTTATCTACTAAACTTTCTAAGGCGCGAACCAAGTCAGCAACATCATTTGTTTTGCAAATACGGCTGATAATTTTGGGGCGATATTGCCCATTTTCTTCAAAAATTGTACCCGCATCTACCCTATTATATGCCTGTACGGAATCGCTCATGACTAAGCACAAACCCGAAGCCACAGCATCCAATTGGCTCGAAGATTCGCCAAAGGGCCAGACGGCAATATCAGCCGTTTGATAATATTGTGCCAATGCTTTTTGTTGTTGATATGGCAAAATAATACAGTTTTTTATCGCCGCTATAGCCGCATATTGCTCACCATCGCCTATAAATAAACCTTTGATATTCAATGATTTAGCATTTAGTTTCTCAATGGCTTGCGCTAAGATAATAGGATTTTTTAAGGTAGAAAATTTGCCTGAATAAAGA
>JAYVKQ010000442.1:0-9939 GCA_043768285.1 Saprospiraceae bacterium
ACCACCAAAAGTTACACCCAATGTATTTTCTACCATTGGTGCAATCGAATGATGTGTAGCACCATCGTATAGTATTTTATCATAAATTTCGTCAGAAAAAAGGATTAAGCCGTGCTTTTCAGCTATTTTTACAATGTTTTCAACAATTTGTTTGTCGTAAACAGCACCCGTAGGATTGTTCGGATTGATAATAACAATGGCTTTTGTACGGGGCGTTATTTTGCTTTCTAAGTCCTTCAAATCAGGATTCCAATCATTTTTTTCATCGCAGAGATAGTGGACTGCTTTACCTGCACACAAGCCTACTGCCGTTGTCCAAAGCGGATAATCGGGCGTTGGTAACAGCACTTCGTCACCTGCATTGAGTAAGGCTTGCATGGTCATAACTATGAGTTCGCTCACGCCATTACCGATATAGACATCATCAATTTGCGTATATTTTACACCGATACTTTGGTAATATTGCATTACCGCTTTTCGGGCAGCAAACAGCCCACGCGAGTCCACATAGCCTTGTGCATCGCGGATATTGGCGATTATATCATGCACAATTTCATCGGGTGTATCGTAGCCAAAAGGGGCAGGGTTGCCGATATTCAAGTTGGTAATTTTATAGCCATTTTGTTGCAATTGTAAAGCGCGTTCATAGATGGGTCCACGAATTTCGTAGCGCAAATTGTTCAAACGGTCGCTTTTTTCAAATTGTTTGGCAGAGTGTGGCATACTGATTTTTTGTTCGGTTGTGGCAGTGCCGTTTAATACATTTTCCATATAAGTAGGTGATTTCTTTAATTATAAAATACTCTAATACCTTACCATTTTTTTTGCAAGCACCCCTTTTTCTGTTTCAATTTTTAGAAAAAAGAAGCCTGTAATGAGGGGGGGCAAATTGTTTGCAAGGTACACTGTTTCTGTGCTATCAAATTTTTTAACGTATAATATTCTGCCATCAAGAGCAATCAATTCTAATTTCCGTATTTTATTTGTATTATTCTTATTTTCCAAAATAATATAATTAGAAAAAGGGTTTGGATAAACGAGTATTTCATTTTCGGGAATGAAGGGTAGGGCAGTAGTACGCTCCAAACGGACGCAATAATCTTCGACTTCGCCGTCGTCAAAAGGCTCGCAATACTGAGGGGGTATGCCGCCTACGCTGCCTACATATTTCATTGCAACGCGCAGTCGGGTCACACCTTCAAAATCAGAGTTAGGAACCAAAACAGTATCGCTTGCCACGGTGGTATTGAACTTTGCTACTTCCCAAACTTGCTCCCCTTTGTCCGCAAAATCGCCATCACCGTTTAGGTCAATCCAAACGCGCAGGCTTTCAAAAAACGCATCGGTATCAAAACCAGGTTTCAACGCCAAGCGGTATTTTTTACCCGTTTTGAGCGTGGTAGCGATGGTGTCAAACTTGATATAGCCATTGTTTTTACCCGTTTTTAATTTGAAATTTGATATAGCAAAACTATCAATCCATTCCAAACTATTGCGCGAACTGCCTGCTTTGCAATACTCTTTATCCAAACAAGGACCACAGCCTTTTGTCTTCACAACGATACTATTAATATTGCTGATGCGATTGTCTGAACATAGGCTTTTGATATTGACTTTATAGGTATTGCATATGTTTAAATTATTGAAAATCAAACTTGTATCCGTATATGTGCGTTGTGAAACGCAATTGCCACTAATAGCATCTTGAATACATATATCATATCCAGTTGCTGTTTGAATATTGCTAAAACGCAATGCAAAAGTCTCTTGCGTAATATCGCGTATCAACACATCATCAGGTGCAGTGCAACAGCCTTCTGTCTTGAAAGTAGTTGTATATATAGTAGAAACTTCGGTAGGGGTGCAATTGGTTTTCATTTCCAATTCATATTCCGTACAGGTTTCTAAGCCCGAAATACTGAGGGGGGGTGTTGTTTTCGGAATAGGTATCCAAACTGTTGTGCCTTTTTTGCGGTATTGTGCTGAGACATTTTGACCTTGTGGGATAGTGAAATTTATATCTGATTTTGATGGCGTATTAATAAATTTAAAACCCGATGGCTGACGGCAATTACTACAAAAATTTATGACTTTTTGCATCGTTTTATAGGCATTTACGCGACCATTGGTTACTACTTTGCCTTGGAAATCGGTTTTCAAATCCACACTTTTCAGTATCCAATCTTTCAATTGTAGCACACCTGCACGTGGATTGTTTTTAGCAAAATTGACAAAATCTGAACAGGGTACAGCATATGCCAGAGCCGCAATACCCGTCACGACAGGGCAAGCATAGGATGTGCCAGTCACATTGCCATAACTATTATTGGGTTGAGTGGTATAAATGCTCACACCCGGGGCAGCTACGTCCACATGGGTTGTTGAAAATGCCGCGCCATTTGCTTTTACATCTTTACTATCCGAAGATGTTACCATAATCAGCATATCGCTGGGGCAAGTAGAAGGCAAATCGCCTGTAACACCTACATCAATATTACTATTTGCCGTGGAGGCAACATTCAAAACGCCAGCGTTGCCGAGACTATCATATAAAGCGCACCATATTGGGGCATTGATTGGAAACAAACCCTCGCGCCCAAAACTGGAATTGGTGGCAACGATAAACGCGCCTTTTTTGCCATTGGTTTGGTTGTAGAGTTTGCGCATATTCAGGACGTAATTGTAGCCGACTATAACGTCTGCAACCTCGCCGCCAAATTTAATATTCATCATTTTGATACGCCAATTCATGCCACTGATGCCGCGTCCATTGTTGCCAACTGCGCCAATCACGCCACTCACTTGCGTCGCATGAACACCGCCCGCAATATCATCGGTATTGGTAACGGTATTCCAACCTTTAAAATCATCAATATAGCCGTTTCTATCGTCATCAATGCCATTATTGGGTATTTCTTTCCAATTATACCATTGGTTAGCGGCAAGGTCGGGGTGTGTGGGGTCAAAACCTTCGTCTATGATAGCGACTACAACTGTGTCACCATCTGTTGTAATACCGCCTGTTGAAATATCCCATGCTAAGGTGGCTTGTACATCAGCACCCGCCGTGCCGCCAGTTTGACCTAAGTTTAAAATATGCCATTGATTGGCTAAAAAAGGGTCATTAGGCTGTGTGGTCGTGCGCGATGCTACGGTGAAATTAAATTGAGCATTTAATACTGAGGGGTGCAGTGAAAGGTTTTTTAAAAGGGCTTTATCATCCGTTTTTTCATCAACATTGACTTGCCAAATGTTCACAATATCGGAGAGGCAGCGATGATTTGTAGGATATATTTTTTGGTTAGCTAAATGGTTTAAAATAGTTTCAATCTTTTGATTTTGAGCGAGTTGTACAAGGAAACTACCCTTAATATGTTCCTGTTTTTGAGCATAAAGGGCGATAGAAATGCAGCCGAAAAATATATGTAGTAATACACGCTGAGCCATACGAGCGTTTTTAAATACTATGGTTTAATGACAAATTGATTTACAAATATACTGATTACTACGGAAAAACGTAGGGTTCGGTGTTTTATTTCTAATGTAACGCGTTATGAAGGAATGAGTAATCACGATTTATTATTCATCGTTGTTCAACAATTGAATGAAAATTAATAGACAAGGAAGAATTAGAAGCCTTTTCAGAAGATGGAAAAGAGTGGATTCGGCGTATATTAAGTCTGGGAAGATGTTGAATACCTTAAAGTGCGATATGTAGTGCAAACTGCGTAAAAAGAAAGCTATTGCATCAATGACGTAACCGTTTGAAAATAGAGTTTTCAGAGTGCTCCCGACAGGGATTGAACCTTTGACCCCCTAATTATGAGAATGGTTATCTCAGTCCCCTTTTTACGACATTGGACGATTTTTTAAGAAAAACCCCGTATTTTATCAAAGAAATTGATAACATTGCGGTTAATATTTTAAAAACTTAACCACGTCCAATGATGAGAAACCAATTTCGTTTTGTAATCCTTTTGGGGCTTTCTGTCCTGTGTGTACAACTATATGCCCAAGTAGATTATTTCTACCCAAATGCGGGCAAATTCAATCCCAATATCCCTACGCCCGAACAGTTTTTGGGCTATCCGATTGGGGCGCACCATACGCGGTATGATAAAATTGTGGAATATTTCAAGGAATTAGATCGCCTTTCTGACCGTATGACCCTCGAAATCAATGGCAAAACCTATGGGCAACGCGACCAAATAGTCGGTATTTTTACCTCGCCCAGCAATCACGCAAAGATTGAGGATATTCGCCAACAGCACCTCAAACAGCGCACCGAAAAGGTGGTGGCAAATGTGCCATTGGTCATTCATCTTGCCTACAATGTGCATGGCAACGAACCTTCGGGTGGCGAAGCATCGCTACTGACTGCCTACTATTTGGCGGCTTCCGAAAGTGTCGAAACGCAGACGTGGCTCAATGATATGGTGATTACGCTTGACCCCGTTATCAATCCAGATGGGCGCGATAGGCATACGCATTGGGCAAATATGCACAAAGGCAGTCCCTTAGTCGCCGATGGTAACGATAGGGAACACAACGAAGCATGGCCCGGTGGACGCACCAACCATTATTGGTTCGACCTCAACCGCGATTGGTTTTTGCTCTCGCATCCCGAAAGCCGCAATCGGGCTAAGTTTATGCACAAATGGCATCCTTATGTGCAAACTGACCACCACGAAATGGGGACAAATTCTACGTTTTACTTCGACCCTGGTAAGTATAGTTCTAATAATCCCATCGTGCCAGCGATGTTATACGATAAAATTTACCCGACTTTTGGCAATTATTTTGCCGAAGCGATGAATAAATTGGGGTCTATGTATTTTACCAAAGAGGCTTTTGATAAATTGTATCCCGGTTATGGGTCGAGCTATATCAACTTCTACGGTGGTGCGGGTTTTCTATTCGAGCAAGCCAGTTCAAGGGGACATTTGCAGGAGACAACGACCATACCCCTCAGTTTTGGCTTCACTATTCGCAACCAATTTGTGGCAGCTTTGACGACAGTTCGCGCTTCTTTGGCAGAAAAAAACAATTTGATTGCCTTGCGTCATGAGTTTTATAAGACGGCACAAGCCCAAGCGAAGGCAAATCCCATCAAAGCCTATGTGTTCGGTGATGCCCAAGATGCCACGCGCACCAATCGTTTTATAGAGTTGTTGCTGTTGCACCACGTTGATTGTTATGCTTTGGATAATAGCATCACACAAGATGGTAAAAAATTTGAAAAAGGTAGTGCGTATATCGTGCCTACTGAGCAGCAGAATTATATTATGGTGCGTTCTCTTTTTGAAAAAGGGATTACTTACGCGGACAGTATTTTCTATGATGCTTCTACGTGGTCAGTTATTCATGCCTTCAATTTGCCCTATGTGGAGTTGAAAACGCTGCCCACTAAAGGCAGCCTATTGAGCGAAGTACCTACTAAAAAAACGGCTAACGTTGAAAAAAGCAACTATGCCTATATCATCGAACTGACGGATTATAATGCCCACAAAGCTTTATATCAATTGCAAAGCGCAGGTGTTTATGTCCAAACTGCGTTTAAGCCATTTACCTTGAAAATCAATGGTTTAGATAAAATATTTGGGCATGGCACTTTGGTTATACCCGTTAATTTACAAAAAATAAAAGGGGATGAACTCTATGATAGTGTAAAAAAAGTCAGTGCTGATGCAGATATTCAAGTGCTTAGTGTAGGGAATGGATACAGCCAAAACGGCGTGGATTTGGGCAGTGGCATGGTGAAAACGGTGAAAAAAACTGAAGCATTGATGGTAGTCGGTACTGGCGTAAATGGTGCAGAAGCAGGTGAAGTGTGGCATTTGCTCGACCAGCGCGTGGGTATGCCGATAACGAAAGTAGAAGCGGTGAATATCCCCAATATTAACCTCAGTCGCTACAATACGATGGTAATGGTGGGCGGTACTTATCGTTTTGATAGTATAACTACTCGTAAAATAAAAACGTGGGTACAAGGCGGTGGCACTTTGATTACCCTAAAAACTGCCTCGGAGTGGGCTATTAAAAATGGTGTTGTGCAAGAAAAACTGAATACAGATACCAGCAAAATCAGAAAACGCCTCAACTATGAAGATGCGCAAGGGTGGGAGGGTGCAAAAGCCATTGGCGGCTCTATTTTTGAAATGGATTTGGATTTAACGCACCCAATTGGTTTTGGTTTTACGAACCGGAAAGTGTCCATATACCGCAATGGTTCTACTTTTTTGAAACCGAGTGAAAAGACGTATAATACCGTTGGGCAATATACCGCACAGCCTTTGATTGGTGGCTATTTGCACCGCGATATGGGAAAATATATTGCCAATTCTGCGGCTATATTGGTCGCTGAGGATATGGCAGGGCGGGTTATCTTATTTTCTGATAATCCAAATTTCCGCGCAGTGTGGTATGGAACGAATAAACTATTTTTGAATGCTTTGTTTTTTGGTGGGAATATTACGCCGTTGAGTAGTGGCTTTGGTGGGTAGTTTTGTTGCCACTAATTGCACTAATTTCCACTAATTTAGTTTTGTTATAAAATTAGTGAAAATTAGTGCAATTAGTGGCTGCACAATAAAAAAAGGTCAAAATCATTTTTATTGATTTTGACCTTTTGTCTTTGCGCTTTGACCTCCGAGTTGCGCTTTTTGTCTTCCAATCGAGCTGCAATTACTGAGGGGGGGACTCTGACTGGCTTGCGGGGCTTGTCTTTTTTCAAAGCCTTTTCAATCAAGCGGATGATTTTCTTTTCCGCCAATTGCTTATTCGCTAATTGAGAACGCTCGGTTTGATTGGTGACTTGCAAATAGCCTTCTTTATTAATATTGTTGGCTAATTTGGTAATAACCAATGACTTGTCCTCCATATTCAAAGCGTTAGACGTTTCTACGTGCCATATTATTTCGACTTTTGTCTCCACTTTATTCACGTTTTGCCCACCGCTACCGCCACTTCGAGCGGTACGGTAGAGCAACTCTTTTTTTAAGATATCTGTTTCCATGTTGTAAAAAAAAATTTAGTGATTGCCCTTAAAGAAGGTGGGCGACAATATTAACGGACATAACTTTATTATATAAAAATTAGTTCGATATTATTGTCATATTATCAACTTTTGATGGTTTTACTTGTTAATATAGATGAAAATAGAACGTAAAATGCTTTAAATACTGAGGGGTATAATAGTAGATGTATTTTTCCTAACAACACTGTCATTGCGAGCGAAGCGAAGCAATCTGTACCATTTTTCGATAATTTAAACGTTAGAATTATCGAAAAATGGTACAGATTGCTTCGCTTCGCTCGCAATGACAGCATTTTGGGGAAGTTTACTAAGCATATAAAGAGCAGAAATCACGCATCAACTGTATTAAAATATGAAACAAAAAAGAGCTATCGTTTGGTTTAGAAACGACTTGCGTTTACACGACAATGAGGCATTGCACGAAGCTATTCGCAGTGCCGAAGAAATTATTCCCATTTATATTTTCGATGACCGCGTTTTTAAAAAAGAAACCAGCTACGGCTTTCCCAAAACGGGAAAATATCGGGCGCAATTCACCATTGAAGCCGTTGAAAATTTAAGAAAAAATATCAGAGAAAAAGGCAACGAGCTTATCGTAAGGGTCGGTAAAGCGGATGATATATTGGCGCAATTGGCGCACGAAACCAAGTCTTCATGGGTTTTTTGCAACCGCGAGCGCACACAAGAGGAGTTAAGAATTCAAGACAATTTAGAAGAAAAACTCTGGGCTACGGGGCAGGAAATGCGCTATTCGCGCGGCAAAATGTTGTATTATACCTCTGATTTGCCTTTCCCAGTTACCCATACACCCGATGTATTTACAAATTTTAGGAAAGAAACAGAACGCATCACCGTTGTTAGAGAACCCCTCCCTGTTCCAGATACAATACCTCCCGCAACTGTACCGTTGGTGGCTGGTGATATGCCAACTTTATCATCGTTTGGTCATTCGGATTTCGAGTGCGACCCACGTAGTGTGTTGCCTTTTAAGGGTGGCGAAGATGAGGGGTTGCGGCGTTTGCAATATTATTTATGGGATACTAATTTGATAAAAAACTATCAAGAAACGCGCAACGGACTCGTAGGAGGTGACTATTCATCAAAGTTCTCGCCTTATCTTGCAAACGGTTGTGTGTCGCCTAAAATGATATATCAAGAATTGAAAAAGTACGAAGACGCACGCGGTAGCAACCAATCCACGTATTGGCTCTTCTTTGAATTGATGTGGCGTGATTTCTTTCGTTTGATGGGCAAAAAGCACGGCAATAAGATATTCCAAGTGGGCGGCACAATCGGTAAACCCGACAAAACGTGGCGCGAAGATGAGCGCATTTTTGATATATGGGCGAAGGGCGAAACGGGTATTCCGTTCATAGATGCCAATATGCGCGAACTCAAAGAGACAGGTTTTATGAGCAATCGAGGCAGACAAAATGTCGCCAGTTTTTTAGTTAAAGATTTGAAAACCAATTGGTTAATGGGGGCGGAGTGGTTCGAGAGCCTTTTGATTGATTATGACCCATGCAGCAATTATGGCAACTGGAACTACGTGGCAGGTGTCGGTAGTGACCCACGTGAAAACCGATATTTCAATATCCTCACCCAAGCCCAACGCTATGATGCCAAAGGGGATTATGTGAAACTATGGCTACCCGAATTGGCAGAAGTGCCCGTTGAAAAAATACACCGTCCCGATACTTTAAACTTTGAAGAACAAGGGCGTTATCATGTAAAATTGGGGGCGCAATATCCGAAGGCAATGATGGCGACGGCGAAGTGGGTTTCGGCGTAAACTGGCGAATATTACTCAAAATACTGAGGGGGTAAGGAATATTTGTATTTTTAAAAAATCCATGTAAATTTGTATAAAATAAGTAAAACATGAGTAGTGCAACACGCCAACATATTCTGCCAAATGCGCCAGCGAAACGCTTGATTTCGTTGGAAAAATTCCTTGAAAAATATAATAACAGGGAGGATGCGTTCAAATATGAATGGAATAAAGGTATTATTGAGAAAAAAGACCGTACTATTAACCGAAACCAATTTCTTATCTATCAAAAGTTGTTTAAGCTCTTTGTCAAAACAAAAACCTTTGCCCAAGATGGTATCATCATGAGCGAAGTAGATATGTATTTGCCAACGGTTGGTAGAACCCGAAGAACGGACATAGCTGTTTTGACAGGTGACCAAACTGCCGCTTCCATTGATGGCAATCCTACTGTTTGTCCATTTGTGATAGAAATTATATCAAAAAACGACCAAATCAACGAAGTTGAAGAAAAAATAATCGAATATTTTGACAATGGCGTTCAAGTCGTGTGGGTCATATTTCCGAAATTGAAGAAAGTTGAGGTCTATACGTCTATTAGAGATGTCAAAATATGCTTTGGCGATGATATGTGCAGTGCCGCGCCTGTTGTGCCTGATTTTACTATTTCTGTTAGAGAAGTTTTTGCATAATTTGTTACTTATACATAAAAAAATTGACGGGGTGACTTGAAGTCACCCCGTCAATTTTTTTTGACTACCCATTTGCTAATTTACTTTTCCGATACCCATACATAAAGTAAATCGCCAAGCCCGCACCCATCCATGCAAAGAAAACGAGCCATGATTTGACAGGTATTTCAATCAATAAATAACTGCAAAATAAGACACCCAATACAGGAATGGCAGTCCATTTTTTCAAAAACGTTTGGATAGACATGTAGGAGGCAAGTAGCAAAAATATCAAAAATAGCTTAAACCGAGCGAATTCAGTAGCTGCGGCATTTGCTAATTCCTCTGGTGTAGGCGGTACGGAAATGAAATTTTTCTTAGCCAAATTAGTCCAAACCTCGGCATTAGGATTAGACACATTTACGATACCTTGCGTAATTTTATACCAAAATAAAGCAACA
>JAYVKQ010000443.1:0-3525 GCA_043768285.1 Saprospiraceae bacterium
ACAATTATCAATGCTCTCATTATTCGCTTCCACGCTTGGTCGTTTCCGCATTATTGCCTTTGTTGAAGGTATATCCTACCTCATTTTGCTATTCATTGCTATGCCACTCAAATATGGATTTGGTATGCCGAGTGCCGTCAAATCATTTGGTTCAATTCATGGTGGCTTATTCGTTTTATACGTGCTATATCTCATTATTAGCAAGTTTGAATATGAGTGGTCTTTCAAAAAAATCGGGATACTATTTCTCGCATCACTCATTCCATTTGGCAATTTCTACGCCGATAAACATTACTTACAGCCTAATAATGGGTAGGAAAGTATAAATAATAAACAATTTTATTTTTTGTATAAGATATTGATAACCAGTGTATTGCATATCGTACATCGTACATCTATCTTTGTACATTCACTTAGTTTATATATGCAGCTTATTCAAAAACAACGCCTTGCAATAGCCACTATTTTTTTTATGAATGGCTTTGGTTTTGCCAATATTATGGCGCGCTTACCCGAAATACAGACCCTGTATGGTATGAACAATGCCACATTGGGGACAGCCTTATTTTGTCGGGCGGCGGGAGCGTTGTTGGCAATGCCCTTTGTCGGGTGGTTGGGTATGCGTTTTAGCAGTGGTAATATCACCAAGTTGATGTGTTTTTCAATAGTGGTTATCATACCGTTGTTGGTCGTGATGCCTTCGTTGTGGGTATTGATGCCGATGTTATATATGTTGGGTATGGCAGAGGGCATGATGGATGTGAATATGAATGAGCAAGCAGTATTGATTGAGCGCGGGTATAATCGCCCCATAATGTCGTCTTTTCACGCTGTTTTCAGCGGTGGCATGGCATTAGGGGCAAGTTGTGGCGTAGCGATGGCACATTATAACGTACCACTTTTGACGCATTTTTTTGCGGTGAGTATATTCTGTTTGATATTAGTCCTTATCGCCAGTCCAAATTTCGTACAAACGGGTAAAAAACAAGCCTCTGCGGAAGAACAACCTTTGTTTTTATTGCCTTCAAAAGCCATATTGCCGCTGGGTATTATCGCTTTTTGCTGCATGACGGGCGAAGGGGCGATGATAGAATGGTCGGCAGTATTTATGAAACAAATACACCACGAAACGGATAGTTTTTCGGGTATTGCACTCACTTCTTTCAATCTCGCCATGCTTTTTGGGCGCACTATTGGCGACTATTTGAATAAAAAATTGGGGCAAAAACGCTTGCTTATTTTCGATAGCATCGCCGCAGTTATTGGCTTGGCAATAGTATTAGCTATCCCTTTATCATGGGTCAGTTTGCTTGGTTTTTTCATCGTTGGTATTGGACTTTCTACGATTGTCCCCATTGTGTATTCGGCGGCTGGAAATACTGAGGGGGTATCGCCAAGCGTGGGTATTTCGATGGCAACCTCTGTGGGTTATGCCGGTTTTTTCGTAGGTCCTCCCATTATTGGCTATTTAGCTGAGGCGTTTGACTTGCGCGTGGGTCTATTATTTACTTTATCTCTATTTGTTGTTATGTTATTTTTGATAAATCGTCGAAAATACTGAGGGGGTAACTTTTCTAAATATTTCCTCCATACATCGAATAGTAAAAAGATTTATCGTTTTTAATCTAACTTTACAGACTTATTGATTAATCAAATACTTTTCTACTATGCTATATCAACAACGGACTAAAAAAATCCTTCCTACAAGCCTTATTGCTTTGTTTTTAATCATTTCTTGCGTAAAAACGGGGCAAAAAGGGGGTATCTCTGTCATTAAAGAAGACCCAGCAAAAGCACTTAAAAACGCTAAGAGTATCCGCGATAAAACACCACTCAAAGTAGCAGATGGCTTGCAGGTCAGCCTGTGGGCTTCGGATACTTTGTCGCCTGACCCTGTGGCAATGTCTATTGACCATCTGGGGCGGGTATATATCACGCGCACCAATCGGCACGAAAATTCCGAATTTGATATACGCGGGCATCGGGATTGGGCAACGGCATCCATTGGTATGCAAACGGTCGAAGATAGACGTGCTTTTTTGCGTAAAACTTTTGCGCCCGATTTGAGTGCCAAAAACGGATGGCTCAAAGATCTCAATTTTGACGGCAGCCACGATTGGAAAGATTTGACCGTCGAAAAAGAAGAAGTATGGCGTTTGGAAGACACCAATAAAGACGGCGTGGCGGACATCGCAATGAAGGTATTAGAAGATTTTCACACCGAGGTGTCTGACGTAGCGGGTGGTCTTTTGGTGCGTGAAAACGATGCTTATATCGCAGTTGCCCCCGATTTATGGCATTTAGAAAACCCTGACAAAAATGGCGTTTGGCAAAAGAAAACATCTATCAGTCATGGATATGCGGTGCATATTGGTTTTGGCGGACACAATTTATCGGGCATTGTAGAAGGTCCAGATGGGCGCATTTATTGGAATATGGGCGATATTGGTGGCAATATTACGACCAAAGAAGGTAAAAATTGGGCAAACCCTAACTCTGGTTTCATTGCACGATCTAATCCCGATGGTAGCGATTTTGAAATATTCGCAACTGGTTTGAGAAATACCCACGAGTTTGTTTTTGATGATTATGGCAACCTTATTTCATCGGATAATGACGGCGACCACCCAGGCGAAAGCGAGCGTTTGGTACACGTTGTAGAAGGTTCGGACGCAGGTTGGCGTTCCAATTGGCAATATGGCAAATATACAGACCCTAAAAACAATAGTTATAAAGTCTGGATGGCTGAAAAACTTTATGTGCCGCGTTGGGAAGGGCAAGCCGCTTATATCATTCCGCCTATTCAAAATTTTCATAATGGGCCAACGGGTATGCTCTATAACCCCGGTACGGCTTTGGGTTCGGCTTGGAAAAATAAATTTTTCTTGGTCGAATTTGTGGGTACGCCTACCCGCTCGCCGATATGGGCTTTTGGTCTAAAACCCAAAGGCGCGTCTTTCGTTTTGGACGGCGAGCAGAATATCGTGAGTGGTATATTGCCAACGGGCATTCAGTTTGGTCCTGATGGAGCGTTGTATGCCGCGGATTGGATAAATGGTTGGGAAACAAAGAATTATGGTAGGGTTTGGAAGATTGATGTCACACCCGACAAGAACGATTTGGCAACCCAAAGGCTGGAAACTAAGCGTCTGATGCAGTTGAATTATAGCAAGCAAAATTTGGATTATTTATATGGCTTGTTGTCCTATTCTGATAAGCGCATACGCCAAAAAGCCCAATTTGAATTAGCAAAACGCGGTCAAAAAGGCTTTGAAACCCTACAAAAAGCAGCTTTATCGAGCGATAATCAATTGGCGCGTATCCACGGTATTTGGGGCGTGGGTCAATTTGCTCGGCAGGATAAACAATATGCCGCACCTTTGACCCAATTATTGAAAGATAAAGACGAAGAAATGATAGTGCAAGCCATCAAATTACTTGGTGATGCTGATATGATGAGCGTAGGCGATGCGATTATCCCTTTTTTACAACATCAAAATGCTCGTTTGCGCTTTTATGCCGCAG